>CAJXPD010000191.1 GCA_913057785.1 uncultured Lewinella sp.
CCACCGAGAAGGTCTCTCTTCGATCTGGATTGGCATCCTCAATGACTTCCTTCCCGTTGATCTTCAACCACACTTTCCCTAGACCTCCGCTTCGTTCTTCCAATTCTACTCGTAGTATACCCTCCTGATCGATTTCTGCTTTTATGATATTGGGAAAAAGTGGGGCGGATGCAAAGACACTAACATCACGGATCTGATCCTGCTTCCCTCCTAGCAACATGTTCAAAAGCCCCGGTTCGTAATATCTTTTCTTCAACTGATCCAGGTCAATGGTTTCCAATCCTACTACAAAATGTAGTTTATTCATCGCACCAGGCGAGGCATCGAATAAGCCTGAAGGACTAAGCACGACCCAATCGGCTTCCCCAATACTTAATAAAGTGGCGACCTCTTCACCTGAGGCTCGATCCCAGATCTTAGTACTGGTATCTGTACTACTGCTTAGAATAAATTGATAGTCCAATGAAAAGGCGAGTGAGTAGTCATCATCATGGCCTTCAAAGCTCTGCAAAAGCTCTCCCGTCACCATATCTAGTAAGCAAGCGGTATCATCGTATTTACGGGCTAACAGAAGATTACTATCAGAACAGATTTCAAAGGTTTTCACTCCAACCGGCCCTAATCCTGTTAGGACTTGAGACTTAGGCTGGAAATCTTGGGCTTGGTCCCAGTTGAGATCTGCTAAATCCCATGTTTGCAGAATTGCGCCACTGGTTGAGTCGATGCTGAACAAAAAGCGCCCGTCTCTACTCATCCGGAACCCTTCTGCAGACAAGTCCAGCCGTTTCGAAATAGATAATCCGGTATCAAGATTAAAAAAGGTTACATTATTAAAAGGTCGAGCAGGTCCTACTCCGGTTAATCCAACAGAAGAATAATGTGGCTGAGCGTAAATGATCAAGCAATTGAATTTTGCCGAAATATTTACCTGGTAGTAGTCATTGGCTTCTCCACTGATCTTCAGTTCCAATATCTGTGTGTTGATATCAAGCAAATAGGCTCGGCTTGGATCGTAAGCCCCAAAGTTCATACTTCCTGTTACACTTTCCAGTACTGTACCAATTGCCAAGGAGTGATTATCCTCACTGAAACGGATCGAACGAATCAACTCACCAGCAATCCTATGTTGATATAGCGGTTTGGTTCCTAGCGATTCCAAGCTCCACAATTGGATCCACCCCAGGCTATTACCCACAGCCAGTAGTTTTTGATCTGGGCTGATTGCCAAGCACTGGCTATGTGTTTTGCCAGCTACACTATCGTCACTGAAGGTCGTCTTGTTAAAGGTAGCCCGGATGCCCCCTTTTATTCGGTCCCAAATCTGTATGGACAAATCACCACTACCTTCTACAATATACTTATCGGTCATGGCGCTGAAGTAGACCTTCTCGGACTGTCCCCGAAACACTCTGATAGGCTGAAGCTCTTCCTGTTGTTCTGCAATGGAATCCGTACGCCACAGCTCCGCATCACCTCTGCTACTTCCAAGGACTAATTCTCCACCTCCTCCAAGTAATCTGGCACACTGGTACTTTATCCCCTCCTCTCCCGTTATTTCAAATCCCTCGCCAGGGACACCTTCCACCATTGGCCACAAGTAGACAGAATAGGCATCATAAAAAATAGAAAGATCATAAAACACAGCACTTAGCAGATGACCTTCAGCACTAATTTCCAGGGACTTGATTTTAATATTTGGATATCCACCTGCTAACTCCTTCCCTTCACTCTCAATCTGACCATTCGAATGGATGGGAAATAATAGCAGTTTTCGAGGAGCCTTTTGGTGATACATATCATACAAATGATCCTCCTTGTTAAGTCCATCATCAACACATACACATGCAATGATAAAGCGAGGCTTATCCTGTGGGTCAATCACTAATTGTTCAATGCTGTACGCTGTTAGCGTGGATTGCTGAAGCACCTTTTGCGTTTCAATATCCCTGAAGATCACATTGCCGTCTTCATGACCTGTAACTACATATTGTAGGCCTTTATGAATATCAAAGGAAGTAGTTTTGCCAATTTCCGGGCTAGGCTCAGTAGGAAAGTCCCTCCCTGCCTTCTTCTCTATATCACACAACTCCAATAAATCTCCATCCTGAAATCCAAGGATTTGCTGTGCTGAAATAAACTGAATCCCATATCTCAGATTTGACCCAACGGATGTAGTTTCCCCCGTTTCAAGATCTAAAAGCTGTGGGCCTTGGTTTTTTCCTGGATTACTTAGTAGTAAGGCACTGCCGTTAGGGTGAAAGTCCATTTCAAGAAATTGGCGATCACTATGTGTAAATATCCGAATCAAATAACCTGTACTGATTTCCCATAAGCGGATGGTCTCAGCGTCCGCAGTGGCCAAGTAGCGCCTATCAGCCGATACCGCCATAGCCGTAACAGGACTGGCATGTCCTGTTGGGAAGATGGTTTCGATGGTTCCGGCTTTAGGTGTTGTCATGAATGGTGATTATTTCTTCTTGATTCCTTTTAGAATGATCTTGATCTCTTTTTCCAAGCTTTCGGCCAGATCGCTGGCAGATACTCCTTTTAGCTTAAAAGGATTGTGGTTCATCACCTTGTCCCCTTGATAGAGGTGACCAGTCATTTCGTATTCCTTTCCCCTTTTACTGTAGATACCACTTACCTTATAAGCATCAGGAAAGTTATTAACATCGACGAATACGAATTCAGGTTCTCCTTGTTTAGAGAACCATCTATGTTGCTCCTGTTTAAATCGATAATTCAACTTTTCCGACAGCTGGATAGAATCATGATAGGTATTCGAATCCAAAAAGACGCTACGGACAAAGATCGGTTTCGGATCGGGCAAATGAATCTGCTGGGCCACATCTGCGAGGACAGTACCTAATGAAAAGGTTTGCCCCCCGCTATCTGGAGGTACGGATAGAACAGGTTCTTGCTTTCGGCCAGCCCGACGGGCTAATTTCGGCACTTCATTGGAAGCATAACTCAGCAATACCTGCACATCGACGATCGGCTCTTCATCATCCGTCCGATGAGCGGCCCCCTTAATTCCCTTCAATAGGCTATAGGTCAGAATCCCTTGTCCCAATGCATAATTTTCAAAACTCTCCTTGCCATCGGCACTTCCCGCCAAGACCCACATGCCCGTTCGATCTTTCATTTCGTCTAAAGCACGTTGTTGGGTTGCAGTGAGCGATTTCCCTTTACCCAATCCCTTAATAAAGCCTCCGGAATGGCAGGCATCAAAGATCATCACCTGTTTCCTAGCCGCAATATTTTTGATCCATTTGGTCAGTTCTGTGGTCGATATGGTTCCTTCCTCTCTAGTTGATTTAGAAGCGAGATCCTTGCTGGGTAGGTCCTTGGTCAAGTAGTAAAATTCCGCTTCACTTCCGGTGCCAAACATATCACCGTGGCCGGAAAGAAAGATCAAGAAAACATCATTTGCCCTGGCAGCTTTAGACATGTCAAGGAAGGCCTTTTCTATATTCGCCTTGGTAGCCAGTTGTTGATCCTTATTCGGCGAATCTGAGACGAACTGGCGGATGTCGGTTCTCTTAAAGAATTGCTTACCAATTAAGTTGAGGGTTTGACCAAAGCGGGTCACATCACTATCTGGATAATCCAAGCTCAAGTCCTTGATTTTGTATTTGGAAGTTCCTATTAGGATGGAGAACAATTGCAGATCTCGTCCACTCTCCTTTTGTTGTTGCTTTGCTTTGGTTCTTCGACCTGCCTTACCAGAAACGAAAGTTGGCCAATATTCGGGAATGATATGAGGACGACTTCGGAGCCAGCCTTCTGCATTAAAAGTTGTAATGCTAATCTGATTATCCCAGGTAGCTGGGTGAAAATGTTGCTTGTGGGGATCAAGTGAGACGCTGAAATTTGTTTTTCGATCTGGATTAGCATCCTCGACCACTTCTTTGCCGTTCACCTTAATCCAGACTTTACCCACCCCTCCTTCACGTTCTTCCAAATCGACATGTAGGACACCCTCTTGTACTTCAGCTAATTTGATACGGGGAAACAAGGGTAAGTCTTTGATAGGATGTACCTTTCTCAAGTCACTTTTCGGACCTGTGATCAGGGTGCCTAAAAGCCCTGGTTCATAGTATATCTTTTTGATTTGATCTAAGGCAATAATCTCAAATCCCTGAACCAAATGCATCTTTCTTAATCCTTCGGATGATCCATCAAATAAGCCAGAAGGTGTCACTACTACCCAATCATCATCTCCAATAGCCACCAAGGTGGCCAGTTCTACAGGAGGACTTTCGCCATTAAATTCCCAGATTTTGGTGGTACTATCTTGACTACCTGTTATGATGTATCTCGCGTCATCAGTTATACTAACGGCTACAGGGCCATTGTGCCCTTTTAGTACTGCCAATTCCTCACCGGTTCTCGAGTCCCAAAGCCGCCCCAATCCATTTTCTTCTCCTGTAACTATGTACCTGCCACCCAGACTAATATCCACTGAAATCACCCAGGATTCATGTTGATCAAAGATGTGGATAGGTCCGCTCCTATCTTCCAAGTCCCACAAACGAGCTGATCGATCATCACTCCCAGACACCAAGTATCGGCCATCCGAACTTACCTTTAGTGCCCGAATGCGTTCACTATGGCCTTCTGGTGCAGATTGAGCCCCAAAGAAGGTGTGCTTTAATTGCGAAGTCTTACTATCCCAAACCTCAATTTTGTAGTTGCCATCTTTATAATAGCCTCCCGTTACCAAAACGTCAGTAACGGCATTGAAATCCGCCCTCATGTTGTAAGAATCTCCCCCTTCTTGGTAAGCTTTAATACGCGGACCTTCAGATTCTAAATCCACTAATGAGGCCTTCCAATCGTCAGCAAATGCTATGTATCTATCGCTCTGACCGATACTTACAGAAATAATATCCCCGCTTCCATCGCAAACAGCTGTTGTTTGATCTTCATGGATATTCCAGAGACTCACCTGGGAGTCACGGCTTCCAAATACTAGATATTGATCACTTTGGCTGAAGTCCAGACTAGTAACACCTTCTCCTCTTTCTCTTGGCATATTCAGATTATTAATGAGCCTGCCGAGCGCCAGATCCCAAATACGAACCACATTATCATCATCCCCAACGGCCAGCCATTTTTTGTCAGGACTCATTTTTGCTACGTTGACCATAGCAGACTCTCCGGTATAAACCATGGTAACCTCCTGCTCATTGATATCCCATCTATTTACTATACCAGCTTCATCTCCTGCCAATAGATACTTCCCATCATGGGAAAACTGCAGCGCGGTAAGTTTAGTAGCATATCCTTGGGCCAATACAGCAATGGGATTCCGTTGCTCCAAATCGTTCAATTCCCATAGTTTAATGGCGCCATCGGTACCTGCTGTAGCAAGGTAATTCCCATTGGAACTGACCGCTACCCCTCTGATTTCTACTCCATGCTCAAAGGTGTAGGCAGGGTGGCTACTTACTGCATCGGAATCTGTTGTCTGATCTACATCTAGATTCGTCAAAGACCACAGTTTAGCAGCAGTTTTATCCCCTCCTGTAATCAAATAATCTCCATCAGGGGTGAAGCAAAGCGAAAGTGCCTTGTCTCGGTCATGATCATAAGCATGTTCATAGGTCTGGAGCAAGATTCCGGTTTCCAGGTTCCAAAGCTTAATCGTTCCATCCTCACTGAAGGTTGCCAACAACAACTTACCTTCAATTTCTTTCATCCGCATGGTCTGAATATCTCTATCGTGTCCGGTATCAATATAGTCGACCCAATTTTCCTTTGGCCTCAAATCAGGGTTTTCCCACAGGAGTTTCACATCCGAATCGCTATTTCCATATAGACAACTTCCATCAGGGGTAAAGCAAACCGTTTCACCAGATGTAGCCCGGCTCGTTGGTATGGAATCACTTAGTTTTCTACCTGTCTTAAGGTCCCAAACATGTACATAGCTAGTGTTACTTCCCCAGGAAATGGTAGCAGCGACCTTCCCGTATTTGTCAATGACGGCATCTTTGATTCTCCCCCCATGTCCAGGCAACTCCCTAATTAGCTTCCCGCTCTCCAAGTCCCATAATTTTACAGTACGATCTCGAGAAGCCGTAAGGAGCAGTCTGTCCCTCGGGCCGACAGAGATGGCACGCACATACTCTGCATGTCCGCGCTGTACAACCATGTTTATGGATGAAAAGCCTGTACTCATTTTTTGGCAGTTTTATAGCCTAGGAAGGCTAGTGTATTTAACAGATAGACCGTAGAAATGAACGAGTTCACATGAACCTAGCTCGCTTTTCTCTTTTAATTGATGCAAAGAATTGTAGGACTTGACAGGAACGTCGAGTCATGAAATAAGAAATGACATTAATAGAAATGGAATCTATAAATAGGAGACTAACTTCTTAAGGATGAATATAAGCCATTTTAATTAAAGTTGCAAAAAACATCATTTATACCTTCTTGATTCCCTTCATAATTGCTTTGACTTTCCGTTCAATGCTGGCTGCCAGTTTTTGAGCACTCGTCCCCTTCAATTTAATAGGAGTTTTATGAATGGCTTGTTTATTCTTGAAGATATACCCCACCACTTCATATTGACGCTGGTTCTTAGTATAGATACCACTGACATAGTAAGCATCAGGAAATTTGGATACATCTACATAAACAATTTCTGCCTCCCCTCTTTTACTTAGCCATTTAGTTTGTTCGAGTTTGTAGAGGCGATCCAAAGTAGCAGATAAATCGATGGTGTCACAAAAGGTAGTACTATCCAGGAAGGTACTTCTAATAAAGATAGGTTTGGGGTCAGGTAACTGGATCTGTTTTCGGATATCCTCATCTGCCAATCCCAATGAAAAGGTGGATCCGCCATCCTGAGGAACCGAAAGGACGGGCTCCTGTTCTCGCCCGGCACGTTTGGCCAGTTTTGGCACTTCACTCATAGCATACCCCAATAATTGCTGCACATCTATTTTCGGTTCCTGATCGTCTGACCTCAAAGCAGCGCCCTTGATCCCTTTCAGCAAACTATAGGTAAGAATCCCTTGTCCCAGCGCATAGTTTTCGAAACTCTCTTTACTATCTGCACTACCTGCCAACACCCACATACCCGTGCGATCTTTCATCTCATCCAAGGTCCGTTGTTGAGTAGAGCTCAGCGATTTTTTCTTACCAATTCCTTTGATGAATTTACCGGAATTGCAGGTATCTAAGATCATGACTTGTTTCCGTGCAGCGATATCTTTTATCCAATTGGTTAATTCCCTGGTAGAAATCGTGCCTTCCTCTCTAATCTGCTTTGATCGTAGGTCTTCGTCTTGCAGGTTCTTCATCAAATAGTAGAACTCTGAGTTCTCTCCAGTTCCGTAGGTATTTCCATGCCCGGATAGAAAGAGGAGCATGACATCTTTCTCCTTAGCTTTCTTGGCAAAGTCTGTCAGGGCTTTCCCAATATTCTTTTTGTCGGCCAGTTCTTGTCCATCAGTAGGATCGGATACAAATTGCTTTACATAAGTATTCTTGAAAAGCTTTTTTCCCGCTGCTTCCAGGGCATTAGCCATACGGGCAACATCCAAATCTGGATAGTCTAATTGTAAGTCCTTTAATTCATACTTAGAAGTTCCAATAAAAGCCGCAAATAACTGAAGATCACGCCCTGCCTTCTTCTCTTTATCCTTCTTCATGGCCATTCTTCCTGCTTTTCCTGATACAAAAGTGGGCCAGTATTCAGCTATAAGGTGAGGATTACTACGCAACCAGCCTTCTTCATTAAAGGTGATAATACTAATCTGATTGTTGTAGGTAGCCGGACGAAAATGTTGCTTGTACGGATTGAGAGGCACCGTAAATTGAGTTTCACGATTGGGGTTGGCATCTTCTATTATTTCCTTGCCATTTACTTTGATCCAGACTTTGCCTAGGCCTCCTTCTCGTTCCTCCAACTTGATATGTAAGATTCCCTCCTTCACTTCTGCATTGCTTACAAGCGGGAATAATGGGGCAGTCTGCAAATCTGTCACATCCCTTATCCCTTGTCCCCCATCTGCTATTAATGCTTCCAAAAGCCCTGGTTCATAATATCGTTTCTTCAGCTGGTTTAAAGCAATGGTCTCTAATCCTTGTATAAAATGCATCTTCTCCATGGCTCCCGCTGAGGCATCGAACAAGCCGGTAGGAGTCAATACTACCCAATCTCTATTCCCGATACTGATCAACTGGATCATTTCACTAGCATGTGGGGTAGTTCCCCAATCAGGTTTCCAGATTCTAGAGGTGGAGTCCAGGCTAGCCGTAACGATATATGCCTCATCAAAAGACAAGCGGACAAAAGGCTCTGATTCATGCCCTGCCAGGGTTTGGATCACCGCTTCCCTTTCGACATCAATTACATAAACATTGGAGTCTCGGTTACCCACAAACAAATACCGCCCACCTGCACTTATATCAACCGAAACCAACCAACCACCTCGGCTTTTTATCTTTGCCCGGAGGTTTATTTCTTTGAATATTTGCTTTTGCTTCAGGTCAAATATTCTCACTTTGCCATCCTGGCAGGCGGTAGCCAGATAACACCCGTCCTTACTGATACTGATATTCCTAATTCGGTCTCCATGTATGCCCTTTAAGTCATGCTTCTGAAGCGTATTGGTATCTATCAAAAGTAAATCCGTGTCAAGATTTTCCTTGTCCCCATCGTATGCTACGGCCAAAAGTCCAGCTTCTGTATGCAAGTCAACGGAACATCCATAATTAATAGGCCTTTCATCCAGTTTCGTCGGCTTTGGTTCATCAATCTTCCATAGCCCAGTTTTCCCTTTTCCAGCCCCTCCTGTACCTATTGCCAAATGAAAACCATCTCCGCCAAAACGAATACTTCGAACTGGCAGCTTAAAGTCGTGCTCAAACCGTGGAGGTACGAAACTAGCTTCCCCCATTTCTCCGGATGTCCAAAAATTCTCCAAATCCCAGATTTTGACTGTACAATCAGTACTTCCCACCGCCAGCCATTTCCCGTCCAAGCTGATATCCAAAGACCTTACTTCGCCTCTCGGACGATTTTTGGAAGCCTGCTCATTGAGATTGCCTAACATTCTACCATTCATCAAGTCCCACACCATAACGGCGTTGCCCTGTGACCCCTCGAACAAATAGCGATTATCTGGCGTCATTATGCTACTGTATACGATAGAAGCATGTCCTTGATAAGAGAGGTCAGCTTTGTTTTCAATAGGATTGCTTGATTTTTCACGCCCTTCCTCTAAGCTCCACTTCTTTACCGCTGCACCATAACTTCCACTATAAAGATATTTCTCATCTGCGGACAGTTTCACACACGCTATCGGACGAGTATTACCTCCCTTGAACTTAAACTGCGGTTCTGCCTTTTCACTGTGAAGATCCCATAGTCCGATGGTACCATCACCAGAACCACTGATCAAATAGCGTCCATCTCTCGTCAAAGTCAAATCGTAGATATCATCTTCATGCCCAGTCAGCCTCCTTGGTCCATCGTCGGTTTTAGTACTAGATAGATCCCAGCAAAGTAAGTGAGGGGTCGATCCCGATCCTTTTCCTTTAGTTACATTATGCCATTCCTTGGAAGTACCTGCAATCAAACTACTGGGAAAAGAGCCAGGGCCAAGGGCCAAGGCGTGAACAAATTCTCCATCTTGATCGGAAACCACAAACTCCCGAACCTTCGTCCCTTCGTCTAGATCCCAAAGTATCGCTTTGCCGTCCTTCCAGCCAGAAGCTAGATATCGGCCGTCTTGACTCAAAGCTAAAGCAAATACTGGCAGTCCTTTCTTAGCATCCATGGGAACAATCAAAGGTTCCTGCTTCTGTGCTTGCTCACTCCTATCTTGAAAATTCCAGACTTTGATTACCCCATGATTTCCGGCACTAATGATTTGGTTATCGCGTCTTAAACAAAGAGCCTGAATCCATTCCTTTGCCTCTCGGTAGGTCACCAATTGTCCTGTTGCTAAATCCCATAATCTGATTGTTCCATCAGATCCAGCAGAATACAAGCCCTTGCCATCAGCACTAAATACAAGTGCCATCACTTTATCTTGGTGTCCAATAAAATTTCGGATCAGTACACCGCTTTTAGCATTCCAAAGCTTAACAATGGAATCTCTTTGACTCCCGGAGGCTAAAAACCGACCATCCGGACTAACGGCCACACTTAAAACAGGACCAGCATGACTCGTTTGGATGATGGTTTTGATCTTAGTCTGCTCTTGATTCATGGTGATGAGGTGTGTTGCAATTATAGCCTGCAAGGAGGTCACTAGTAGCTATATAAATTCTCTAAAAGGTAGTTTTTTCTTTGCTCACTATTAAAGAAATGGAATTTTAATTTAATTTATACAGTAGATCCATCACTAAAATTGCCGAGCTTGAATCCCCAAACTGTGCCTAAAATGCCCGTGTTGATTAGACAGATTGTCTTTTGGTTCCTCCTTTGGATTCCTAGCCTCTTGCTTAGCCAAAAGCCAGAGCTGGTGGTTCCAATTGGTCATACCAGCGGGATTGATCTTGGCCTATTCTCGCCCAGTGGTCAATTCGTGCTCACAGGCAGCCGAGATGAAACAGCAAAATTGTGGCAAACTAAATCTGGTCAGCTTATTGCCTCTCTAGAAGGCCATAGCGGTACCATTTATGCTATTGATTTCTCAGCCGACGAAAAATACATTCTCACAGGTAGTGGAGATGGTAAAATCAAGTTATGGGAAACCAGCTCTGGTCAACAATTGCATACTGCCAATGCACATGCTAAGGCCGTTACCAGCGCACAATTCTCACCGCCCTGCCCATCTAATCAAAACTGCCCCTTTGGAAATGGTATCTATTTCTTAAGTGGTGGTGGAGATAACACTGCCAAACTATGGCGCACGGATACCCAAGAACTAGTACACACTTTTACTGGCCACCAAGATTTCATCAAAGCCGTAGCTTTTTCTCCAAACTCCTATTTTGTGCTGACTGCCAGCCAAGACAATACGGCCAGAGTCTGGGACACACAATCTGGCCAATTGCTACATGAACTAAAGGATCACAGCGCTCCCATCACTGCCATTGATATTTCGCCCGATGGTCAGCTCCTTCTGACTGCGAGTTTAGATAGTACGATCAACATATGGGATAGTACCAACGGCCAACTACTACATAGTCTACAGGAAGACCAAGGAAAGATAGAGGATGCCGTCTTTTCGCCTCATGGAAAATATATCCTAAGCGGAGGATCTGATGGGAAAGTGCGTTACTGGAATAGTTTGACCGGTCAGCTTATCCATTCCTTAAGTGGTCACGCCAAAGTGGTCAATACGGTCGCCTTTTCCCCTGACGGAAAGTGGTTGCTAAGCGGCAGCAATGATTACATGGCCAAGGTTTGGAACGCGAAAACGGGAAAGCTGCAATACAACTTAGAAGGACATGGCAACCTAATTAGTGACGTTGCCTTTGCCCCAAATGGACAAATCATTTTGACTGCAGGCTATGATTATGCGGCTAGGCTCTGGGACCTCCAGTCCGGGAAAGGTCTACATGAGCTAAAAGGCTTTACTAGCGTGGTCAATGGTGTTGCCTTTTCTCGCAATTATCAAAGTAATCGCCACAGCATTACTACCGAAAGAGCTTACTTAGCTACCGCCGGTGATGATCGGACCGTAAAAGTTTGGGATATTTCAAATGGTCAAATCAGACAGAGTTTAAGTGGACACCGTGAAGCTGTCACCGCCCTTTCAACCGCGCCAAATGGCCATTTAGCTTCGGCATCTAGAGATGAGACGGCCAAATTATGGGACCCCTTTTCTGGAGAATTAGTACATACTTTACAAGGTCATACTGATGGCTTGACTAGTATCGCCTTCTCTCCAAATGGCCAACAATTGCTGAGCAGTAGCTACGACAAAACCGCTCGACTTTGGGATGTACAAAAACGAGATACTGTCCGCACTCTAACCGGGCACGACAGCCCCGTATACGCCGCTGCCTTTTCTCCCACAGGCAATTCTGTATTGACAGGAGGGTATGATCGTACAGCCCGTGTTTGGGTTAAGCCCGATTGGGGTTTAGACAAACCTTTATGGGGACAGCTAGATAGAGTAACGGCCCTTACGTATGATACATCTGGTCAAAAAGCAATCACTGGAGGATACGACAATACGGCAAGAATATGGGAGTTGAGATCCGGCAGGCAGCTCGATTCTCTCGTGGGGCACCAGGATCATATTCAAGATATCAAGTGTTCCCCAAATGGTCGTTGGATTGCCACCGCTGGCAAAGATCATAGTATCAACATATGGGATGCTCAAACCTATCAGCTTCGGCATACCTTGACAGGTCATCGATTGGCCGTTAATAGCCTTGATTTTTCCCCAGATGGCAATCTCCTGCTGAGTGGAAGTGAAGACAACACCGTTAAGATTTGGAATCCAGAAAAACCGGTAGCCCTTGCCACCTTGATAGCCGTGGGAGAAAAGGATTGGGTAGTGACTACTCCTGAAGGGCATTTTGATGCTTCACAAAATGCCATGGCCCTGATGCACTATGTGGTCAACTATCAAGGGCAATGGGAAGTCATCGACTTGGATCAGTTAAAGTCGCGCTATTATGAACCCGGCTTACTGTCAAAAATCTTGGGTTATTCCGACGAAAGCATTCGTCCGGTACAGGATTTCAACCAAGTAGAATTGTATCCGGAAGTCACGCATTTTAAATTTAAAAACGACTCTATATGGATAGGTCTCAAAGCTCGGAATGGAGGTGTTGGCAAGATTAGCCTCTTCATTAATGGAAAGGAAATAGAAGAGGATGCTAGAACTAAGGCTGAAGATCTTTCTAGGCTCAACTCAGAGCACTTGTTCCGATATCCTTTACAAAGTTATCAGAAGAAGTTCTTTTACCAGAGTTCTGATAGTACCAATATCTTAAGTGTTCGGGTTCATAACCAAGAGGACTGGTTAAAGAGTAAAGCAGACACCCTGCATTATTCCCTCCCTGCCCTCCTATCCAAGGGCAAAAACACCAATGGAGTAACCAAGCCATCATCAAATGTTTTACCCAAACTCCACATCCTTTGTATTGGTACTTCCGACTATACTGGTTCAAAACTTGACCTGCATTACGCAGATCAAGATGCTGCAGCATTAGCTATAGCCCTTACCACTATTGGTACTGCACAATTTTCTGCAGAAAGCGTGAACGCATTCTGCCTCACTACCTCCAAGGAGGACAGTACGATGTTAGCCGGCAAACGAGTAAGTTGGGGCTTTGCTTCCCGGAAAAATATTGCTGCTGCTTTAGCCAAAATTTCGAGGGCAGCTAAGGCTGAGGATGTACTTGTACTGTACTTATCGGGGCATGGCTTGGCCTACGGTGGTGCTGAGAAATCGCAGTTCCACTACCTTACTCAAGGCATAGCCAATGATGACCTGAGCGATACTAGAATCAGAGAGCAGTTCACTGTTTCTAGTCAGGACCTGACTAGGTGGATGAATATCATTCCCGCGCTAAAGCAAATCCTGATTATTGACGCTTGTAACTCCGGACAAGCCATTCAAGACCTGAGAGCTAAAAAGCTAAACTCTAGCCAGATCCGAGCCCTGGACCGGATGAAAGACCGCACGGGAATGTTCATCTTGTCGGGTAGTACTGCGGATAAGATGAGCTATGAGACTTCCGAATTTGGGCAAGGATTATTGACCTATGCCCTCCTACAAGGTATTTTAGGAGATGCCATCGAGGAGCGAGTGGTGAACAACCGAATGACTCGTTACATCGATGTCATGAAACTCTTCCAATATGCCAAGGACAAGGTCGAGACCCTGGCACGGAGCATTAATGCTATCCAAACACCTATGCTGGGCTTCCCATCCAATGGAGGGAGTATTGACATTGGTATCTTACAGGATAAAATAGATATCCCCAAACTCACCAAAATCCCGTTGGTTTCTAGAAGTGTTTTCATCAATGAACAGACCTACAGAGATGACGCACTCCTAGCCAAGCAGTTGGAAATCCTGCTTAGAGACAATGCCAATCAAGGTCGAGGAGCTGAATTGATCTACACGGATGTCTTTGAATATCCATCGGCTTTTTCCTTGGGAGGTATTTATCGGCTTGAAGATGGAGAGATCCGCATCGATTGCAAACTCTTTAAAGGAAAGAAAGAGTTAGCTACCATAGAAATTCCAACGAGTGATGATCCAGAAGAGATTGCCATGTACTTATTCGAGGAACTACTCTTTACCCTGAGCACCCTCAATGATCAAAATGACCATTGATCAAGTCATTATCTACCACTACTGCGTTCCAAGATAGTTCTAAAGTATTCCATCAAGTCAAAACGATGTGGCTCAAAGGGCGTATCCAAGACGCGCAGCTCCTGGATGCGGTCGAGCCTAAATTCTCGATGCGCCTCCCGCAATCGACACCAAGCAATCAAGATCCAGTTTTCTTGGGTGTGATACAAGGCCAGAGGTTCTATCACGCGCTGAGTAGATTCCTGTGTGGAAATGGCTTGATAACTTAAGTGGAGCGGAAGAAAATCAGTGATGGCTTTCTGGACTGTTGCCAGGTGTTGGCTGGTAGTTTCCTGTTTATAATTTTGGAAAAAGGCGATTCTATTGGCGAGGAGTTCTGCTTTATCCTTGTCATGATAACGAAGGATAGCCTTGATCTTTGTAATCGCTTCATTGTAGTGGAGGACTAAGGAACTGTCCTTATTTCTCGCAATAAACTTGGCCGCAGTGATCAAGGCATTTGCCTCCTCTTCCGTAAACATGACCGGCGGTAGGCGATAGCCCTCACTTAAGGAGTAACCTTTGCCTTCTTCCGTACAGATGGGCACTCCGGCCTCTTCTAGCGCCCTGATATCTCTATAAATCGTGCGAATACTTACTCCATATTTTTCAGCTAATTCCGTTGCCGTCATTAAGCGTTTAGACTGCAGCTGAATTAGAATAGCAGTGAGACGTGAGAGGCGGGTTTGCTCCATGCTTATTTAATTAAATAGTTTACCGTAAGGAAAAGTCGAAGGTTTGAATAAAAGTAACTTCCACTGCATTACCATTGATCACCGCGGGAAACCAGCGATATTTTAAGTTGCGTAACCCCTTCTCTACTGAGCGGTCTAGTCCTGGAGATAAGGATTGTAGAATGCTTACTTTCCGTATTTTACCTTCACGATTCACCACGTATTTGGCGACTACTTGCCCTTGAGTTTTGTCGCGTTCATCTGCAGAAGTATACTTAATCTTAGCTTCCAGCTCTTCCAGGAATCCCACTGAGCCCCCGGGATACATGGGAAAGCGATCTGGCTCACCACTTAAAGAGTTGCTCTTTTCATCATAGAAATAACGTATCTCCTGATAATTCTGCTCGGTGATTTGCTTGAAAGTCCATAAGGCAGCGGGCTTTCCGCACCCGATAACCAAAAAAGTTAACAAGAAAAAATAATAACAGCGTCGAGTATAATATAGAATCATGTAGAAAAGACTAAGGAATTAACAGCTTAATGCGTTCTTTCAAAAGGGGTAGTAAATCTGTTTCAAACCAAGGGTTCTTTCTTTTCCAAATGTTGTTACGAGGAGAAGGATGTGGCAGCGGAAAATATTGAGGCAAATAATCCTGGAAGCACCTCACCGTTTCCGTCAGGTTCTTTTTACTATTCTCTCCCAAATACTGGCGTTGTGCATATTGACCAATCAACAGCGTTAATTGGACCTCTTGTAGCCCAGCTAAAATACGGCTATGCCATTGCGGGGCACATTCCTTTCTTGGCGGCAAATCCCCAGACTTGCCCGTACCCGGATAGCAGAACCCCATTGGCACAATCGCAAAGATATCCGGATCATAAAAGGTAGCAGCATCTACGCCTAGCCAGGCTCGCAGGTTTTCGCCACTCTTATCATCCCACGGAATCCCTGATTCGTGCACCCTGCGACCAGGCGCCTGGCCAATAATTATCACCTTACTTTTTTCGCTGAAGGATACAACAGGACGACAACCTGCCTCCAGAAAAGGTTCGCAAATCCTACAGGCGGCGATTTCTTTTTTTAAAGCTTCCATGAAGAGGTATGAATAAAGTTGTCTTAGAGATCACTCGCAAAGTACAATTTTATCCAGGATGGCGCCACAAATCACCCGATCGGATGACGCCAAGGGGCACAGCAGGAAATAACTTTGTAGAAAAAACATAAAAACCTATGAAAAGACAATCGTTTCCTATGTTCGGCCTCTTGCTCCTACTGGTGGGGCTAGTGAGTTTTACCTTAGTCCCCAACCAACCTCCTTTGAAATACAAAAAAGTAAAAGGTATAAAAATCACCTCGGTAGCTCATAATAAAATTAAGAAACACAAGCAGGTACCAGACTGCATCGAGTTAAGCAAAGACGGAAAAATTACGGCAGCTGAGGGCTACAAGCTCATGGTTAGCTCCAGCAAGCGAGACTTTATCGTCATTCCTGAATCGCAGGATCAACCGATGGGTTTTACCTTGGGTATCGAAGGAAAGAAGATTGATGGAATCGGAATCTTATGGTGCCACTGCGGTGGCGGCGCAGGGGACAACTGCGGTTTCGAAGACAAAACTGATAAAGGGGGATATACTAGACTAGCTTGTGAAGGCAGTTGTAAGTGCGGGATGGAGATCACACAGAAAGGCCCTCCAGGTGGAGGAGGTGGAGAAGAGAATATTATAGATAAAATCTATTACTAAGGAAAGATGTACAACCGAAGTTTGTCCATACGACTGAAGGACAAACTTCGGTTAATGGAATTTTCTGATTAGGAGTAGCAATCCTGCGCAGCATTCTCGATCGGATGCTTATCGTACAAGGCTTTCACTTCATCCGCTTTCAGTGCGCGATCAAAGACCCTTAATTCGTCCAAGACCCCTTTAAAGCGCTGCCCTCTACCTCCTTTGATGCAAGGACTATTCGCAAAGGACAGTGGTGCATCATTACTGATATCTACGCCACTACAACGCATGGATCGATTGACCATTTCGCCATTGATATAAGTATAGGCTTCCGATCCAGAACGGACCAGAGCGAAGTGCATCCAGCCCCCCGGGCTAATTTTCGGAGACAAGCCACTGTAGTACTTGAATTCGGACTGATGAACTTTGGTATCCAGTACCCCCTGTCGGTAATCTAACAACATATCCATCATGCGATCCTCCGTACATACTTCTCTTTTGGACAATAAGCTTTGGGCAAAAAAGGTGAATTGCTCTGGCTTGATATAAAAGCTGATAGAAAAATCAGAAGTTGTAAAATAGTTATTCACTATGCCATAGAACTCCACAAAGTCCTGCTGTCCGTCAAAAAGCAGACCATCATCCTCAATACCACACCAGCACTGTACATTACCAAATAGTTGGCCATGTGATCCATTCCCACTATCATCTCTAGCATCACAATCGTTAAAAGAATAATAGGCTACCTGGTTTTCTTTCAAGGGGTCATCAACAATCCTGGAGGAGGTGACCAAGAAGAGCAGTAAACAAAATCCAAGGCTAAAGAGATACTTCATGATTCGGGAGTTAGTCGGCTTTCCATAGAGCGATAGGAGCGCCTTTTAGTTGCAAATGAATACACAGTAAGAACTCCAAAAAGATACATCCTTTTGACGGCTTGTGCAACTAGCACAATGAGTAGGAAGCGAGGGCAGTGGACACTTCATGCAACCAGAACACCCTCACAACTTATTATTTATCAACACTATAGTCGTTCTCCTAGGATCGCCAAAAACAACCTCACACCCTCAAAGTAATTTCCTAAACGTACATTTTCATTTGGACTATGTTGATTGTTATCTCGGTTAACCGTCGGAACCGTTACAGCTGGAATACCCAAGGTGGTAACAAAAGGAGAGATCGGAATGGACCCACCCGAATTGCGAATTTTGATGGGCGTTTTGCCAAAAGCGCTATGCATGGCACGATCCAGCCACAATCCCACCTCCGCATCAAACGGTGTACGGAAAGCTTGATAGGAGATCTTGGAGCGCATGAAGGCAATCCGGCCATGCGTAAGGCGTTCTTCCTCCGTGGGTTCTCTGTCTATGAGGAGATAGCCCTTACTTTTGATATGATCTGCCACCAATCGAATCAATCGATCGGGATCCACTTCCGGTACAAGGCGTATATCGATCTCGGCAGTAGCTGTAGCCGGTACAATGGTCCTCACTTTACCTCCAATCCAGGCGGAAGCCATGCCGCGCACATTTAAAGAGGGATATTGGATGGCCTCTTGGTAATTGCTACCCACTTTGTCCGTTTCTGCAATTCCAACAGCAGCCTGAATTTCCTTTTCATCATCAGGCACCTGAGCGAGGATTGCTTTGGTAGCTTCATCCAATTCAATACCATCATAAAAGCCCGGAATCGTTACACGGCCATCGTCATCCTTCATGCTGGCTATCAATTGGGCCAGGCGGACTGCGGGATTGGGTGCATAATTTCCATAGTGCCCAGAATGCTGCGGCACCCGAGGCCCATGAACAGTTAAAGTTACAGTGGCGATGCCGCGTGCTCCAAAGGTCAGGGTAGGTTCATTACTGATATGCCGTGGCCCATCAAAGATGATCAACATATCAGAAGAGAGTTTTTCCCGATATTGTTCGACGGCGGGTGGGAGATGCGGCGATCCCAATTCTTCTTCAAAATCCATAATGATTTTAATGTTATAATTGGGCTGAATCTTCTGCTCCTTAGCGGCATCGAGAGCAGCCAAAAACATGGCTACGGGCCCTTTGGCATCGGAGGCAGAACGAGCAAATATGCGCCAATCAGGATCAATTTCTCCTTCTAACTTCTCCCATGGAATCGCTTTCCATTCTCCATCTTCATCTTGAGCTTTCAAAGTCGGCGTCCAGGGGCTTTTTTGAAACCAACGGGTTTTGTCCACTGGCTGTCCGTCTATCTGCAAATAGATTAATACCGTCTTTTCCGCACCTTTACTTCTCCTTTCTGCTAATAGTAATGGAACAGTAGGTGTGCTTAGACGTTCTGTGCGAAACCCCCTCTCTCCAAACTGTGCCTCACACCATTTTACATTCTTCTCAATATCCTTTGGGTAATGTGCGTCATTCGGTATGGATAAAAGCTCTTTGAAGTTTTGAAGGGAGGCTGCCGCAAATCGATCAGCGACTTTATCCAATTGAGTTGTCTTTTGCTGCCCGGAGAGTATAGATAGATTGACGAGTAGCAGTAAAAGCAAGGTGATTGTATGTTTCATAAGAAAAGTTTTAGCGTGTGTATCCAGAAATAAGGAAAGAAGTTAGAGAAAATTGATTAGTCCGGGAATTTTTTTTCGAATTAAAGAGTTGACAGCGATAAGGCTTATCTGATTCTCTTTCGCGAAGTAGAATGCTAACAAGTTCTTTGTTAGCCCTATTAAGCATTACACTTTCCCTTTTCAATCACCTGAATCTTTATTTCATGAAGACCCTACACCTATTAACCTTACTTTGTCTGCTCTGTTGGACAAACTTACAGTCTCAATCCATTATTGAAGCCTCCCGTTTATCAAGTCCCATTATTTTTGACGGCAAGCTAAATGATAAAGCCTGGCAAGAGGTCACTCCTCTACCCTACCGCACGCAACTTCCCATTTTCGACACCATACCCTCCGAACAAGCCCGCGTTCTATTGGCCTATGATAATGATTACCTTTATTTAGCAGGCAAGTTTGACCTCAGTGACCCTTCGTTGATTAGAACCACCACCTTCAAGCGGGATGCCTTCGATGGTACGACAGATTACTTCGGTTTGGTCATTGATAGTTACCTCGACCAAGAAAATGGCGTAGCTTTCTTCACCAATGCTAATGGCATGCGCTGGGATGGCACGGTCTGGAATGATGCTCAGGGTGAAATGCCAATGAGTATCGACTGGAATACCTTTTGGGATGTCAAATCGACCTACGACGAAAAGGGTTGGAGTACAGAAATGAGAATCCCCTGGTCTAGTCTGCGTTTCCAGGAAAAGGATGGAGTTGTTGTCATGGGCATCACTTCGTGGTGGTATATGGCGGCAAAAAATGAACTATCCATGTATCCATTAGTGCCCCTGAACTGGGGAGACATGAGTGCATGGAAGCCTTCACAAATGCAGCCGTTCCGTTTTAAAGGCATCAAGAGTCAGAAACCGCTGTATGTGGCCCCTTACCTATTAGGTGGTTGGCAACAGGACTTTGACCTTAATTCTAATGAATCTGCCTACGAAGAAGAGGCCTCGCCTTCCTTTGAGGCTGGAATAGACCTGAAATATGGGATCACCAGTAATCTAACCCTAGACCTGACGGTTAACACTGATTTTGCCCAAGTAGAGGCAGATGATCAACAAGTTAACCTCACCAGATTTAGCCTTTTCTTTCCTGAGAAGCGGATCTTCTTCCAAGAGCGGGCCAGCATATTCGACTTTAATTTCGATGAATTCAATCGCCTCTTCTACAGCCGACGAATAGGTATCAATGAGGATGAAGGGCTTGTGCCCATCCAAGGAGGAGTACGCCTGGTCGGGCGGGCAGGTAAGTATGACGTAGGTCTGCTCAACATGCAGACGGGCAAAGTGGGGAGTCTAGCCAGCGAAAACTTCAGCTTAATCCGAGTCAGGCGACAGCTAGGAAAAAACAATTCCTATCTAGGAGGGATAGTGGCCCATCGGATAGACCTAAAGGGCCAATATAACACTGCTTACGGGCTAGATGCCATCATGAAGTTGTACGGGGATGATTATTTGAACGTAAAATGGGCACAAACCTTTGAACCCCCCATAGAAACCAAAGGAATATCTTCAGACAATGCCAGAATATTTGCCAATTGGGAAAGAAGAAGATATGACGGCTTTAGTTACAACCTCTCCTTTTCTCGAGTTGGGGAGGCCTACAGCCCAGGAATGGGGTTTGAGTTGCGAGAAAATTACAGCAGCTTCACACCTAACCTCACTTATGGTTGGCTGATGGACGAAAAATCCAAGCTGTTGCGGGTGCAAGCCTTCATACGCAGCTTTTGGGCCTTTTCCAATGAATCTCAGCAAATCCAAACCGGAAACCTGGCAACCGGAGTACAAGTTGAATCCAAGTCAGGTTGGACATTTAATAGCTCCGTCGTGCACAACACAGAATACTTAAGCGATCCTTTTGAACTGGATGAAACAGTAAGTGTACCCAGCGGGCGCTATAATTTCTGGCAACTGCAGGGTTTTTGGGCGTCCCCTTTCCAGAAGCTTTTCGGTGTACTTAGTGATTACACCATTGGAGAATTCTTTGATGGAAGCATCTTCTCAATGAGCCTTAGCCCACGAATCAAGCTTTCCTCTCATTGGGACCTGGAAGGGTTTTACCAATTCAATAGCATTCAATTCTCCAGTAGAGGCTTCGGCTTAGAAGCACATTTAGCTAGACTTAAGGCTTCATATCTGCTAAACACACAGTTTTCCGTAGCGGCTTTTCTCCAATATAACAGCCTAGACGGCGTTTATACTGGAAATATCAGGCTTCGATACAATCCCAAAGAAGGGAACGATCTGTTTATCGTCTACAATGATTTGATCAATGCTAAACGCGGATTGCATGATCCGGCATTGCCATTCAGGAGCAGCAGAGCCATTCTCCTTAAGTACACCTATACCCTTACTTGGTAGAAAACACATTGTTATATCGGGCAGGAATCAGTTACTTTTTGTTTGCTTAGCGAGAAATGAGGAAAATGTTTGCCTAGATAAATGCAGGGGCTAGATGAAGTTTTACCCCTTGCTAGCACATTTATGAAAATTAAAAAATTTTTTTTTGGGAACTTAATTAGATCATTCTTTGACAATGAAAAATGAGCAAACTAATGATTAACAAGGTTTTACAACAAAAAGAATCACGACCTGCTGGATCGCCTGAGAAAGTTCTTAAAAAATGCTTGAAACCTATTAGAAAAAGCCGCGTACACTTAGAATATAAAAAAACCGCCTAATAAGTTAGACGGTTTCTAAAGAGCTTTGAGAGGCTATCTACA
>CAJXPD010000192.1 GCA_913057785.1 uncultured Lewinella sp.
TGCCTTCCCCTACCCCGAATGGATGACCACCACTCAACTCAATGCCGAGTCCTATTGGGAGACAGCCTGGGCTGCGATCCAGTGTCATCAGACGCAGATCGCCATCTACCAAAACCTCGATCGGCTTACACCGTCACAACATAGAGTCCTTTGGGGACGACAGGAGTTCTATCGGGTATTTAGTTTGGTCAATGGCGGCCGTATAAAGGAGAGGGACCTTTTTGCGGGTATTAAAGAGGGCGTTCTAAGGCCGACAATATAGGATAAATCCACACCAGCGCTTGGCCGCTGATTATGCAGTGATAGCAGCCAAAAAAGAATACCTTTAGGCTAAAACCCGACTATGACCGGCTTTTACTATGAAAACGAGACCTTCAAGGATTTACAGTTGGCAGAAGAGGATTTGAGCAAAAGGGAGTTCGTTGAATGTACCTTTCAACAGTGTGATTTTACGGAAACAGATCTATCTGGTAGCGACTTTATCGATTGTTCCTTTGAAGGCTGCAATCTGAGCCTGATCAAGCTTGAAGAAACAGGCTTGAAAAATATCACTTTTAAAAGCTGTAAACTGCTCGGTGTAGACTTCCAGCCTTGTAGCGACTTCCTCCTGAAATTAAAATTCGAAGAATGCCAATTGGATTTCGCTAATTTCCACAAAAAGAAACTTTCCAATACTTCGTTTCTAGATTGTCGATTAGAAAGTGTCGAATTCCAAGAAACAGATCTATCAGGGGCCAATTTTGAGCTTTCTCAATTGACTAACGCCAACTTTCACCGAACCAATTTAGAAGGGGCCGACTTCCGTACCGCCCTCTCCTACCGGATCGATCCCAACCAAAATCGCATCAAGGGCGCTAAATTTTCATTGAATGGAATTCATGGTCTTCTAGAGCAATTCCAGATTGAGATCAGTTAGTTTCCCCAGAGGCTAACCGAAGTGATCTTTCCCTCTCAATCCTGCTAATCATCAAGAACGCATAATTTTTCCGGAGAAGGTTTTTATATTGGATGGAACTTGAACTTCATTACCTAACCTATAATCCGAGCTAAAAACTGACTTAAACATGTATAGATTTTTCCTATCGCTGTTCTGCAGTTGCCTTTTCCTATTCTTGCAGGCACAACCGATCGAATCCAGCACCTTCGACCATCTCCCTTTCCGCTTTATTGGTCCCGAAGGTAATCGGGCTATTGCCATTGCCGGAGTACCCGGAGACCCTATGATCAATTACATCGGCGCCGCCTCCGGTGGACTGTGGAAAACAAGTGATGGAGGCTTGAATTGGCGGCCAATTTTTGATAAGCAAAGCGTTTCTTCCGTCGGTTCTGTGGCCCTAGCCCCCTCCAATCCCAATCAAGTTTGGGTAGGTACTGGGGAAACCTTCGTAATCCGGCCAGCACACGCCATGGGAGATGGCATTTATAAATCTACTGATGCGGGGAAGAACTGGAAGAAAATGGGCTTAGAGAAATCCGGTCGTATCGGACGGGTCATTGTACATCCTCATAATCAAGATATCATCTATGCCGCTGCCCTAGGACACACCTATGGCCCACAAAAAGATCGAGGTGTGTATCGATCGAAGGATGGGGGCCAAACCTGGGAACAAGTCCTATTCGTCGATGAAGGAACCGGTGCAGCCGATCTCGCTATAGATCCCAAGAATCCGGATATTCTATATGCTGCTATGTGGTCTATTCATATCAACACTTGGGGTTTGAACAGTGGCGGTCCAGGAGGGGGTATCTATAAATCGACTGATGGCGGAGATACTTGGCAGGCCATGACAGAGAATGGTTTACCAGGGGGAGAAGAGCGGCCAGTCGGGAAAACAGCGGTCGCCCTTTGTCATAGCAACCCCAATATCGTATATGCCCTCTTCGAGATCGACAGCCCAGCCTTATACCGATCCGATGACGGTGGGAAAACCTGGGAACTACGCACGCAGAATCACACCATCAATGAAAGAGCACCTTATTACACCCGGATTACCGTGGCACCTGATAATCCCGATGAGATTTACTTCCTCAGCGTCCGCTTTAGTAAGTCAGAAGATGGAGGTAAAACCCTGATGAAAAGACCACCAAGAGGCGGCGGCGACAATCACGATATGTGGATTGATCCTAGCATGCCGGATCGTATGATGGTTGCTCATGATGGTTGTGCCAGCATAAGTTTGAACAGAGGAAAATCCTTCCAGCGGGTCGTACTGCCGATCGCTCAAATGTATCACGTATCGGTGGATCAGCAGATTCCCTACAATGTCTATGGGAATCGGCAGGATGGTTGGTCTTACAGAGGTCCTAGTAATAGCTTACAGGGCTATATTCCAGTTGGGCTGTGGCAAGGTGTTGGGGGGTGTGAAAGCGGCTTTGCCAAAGCAGATCCGAATGATAATAACATAGTCTGGTCAGGATGCTACGATGGAGGCTTAGAAGTTTATGATGAGAGAACCGGTTATGCCCGTGAGGTGCGCGTTTGGCCAGAGGCTGGCTATGGCTGGGCACCAGCTGACATGAAATATCGCTGGCATTGGAACTTCCCCTTGAGTTTCTCTCCGAGTACCAAGCATAGAGTCTACGTGGGTAGTCAATTTGTTCATCAATCGGACGATGGCGGCCAGAGTTGGCAAATCATCAGCCCTGACTTAACCTTGAACCGCAAGGATCACCAGCAGAGTTCTGGTGGAGTGGCTGTAGACAACTTGATGACCTTTGATGGAGCTACGCTATTTGCCATTGAAGAATCTAAATTAGAAGCAGGGCTCATTTGGGTGGGTAGTAATGATGGACAGGTACAATTAACCCGGGATGGAGGGAAGAATTGGACCAATCTGACGAGTAAGATCCCTAATCTTCCACCTTGGGGTACTATCGCCAATATCGAACCGTCTCGCTACAATGCAGGAACCGCTTACATTACCGTCGATTTACATCAAATGGGAGATTTCGATCCCTATGTATATAAAACCAGCGACTACGGTCAAACCTGGACAAAAATTAGCGATGGCATTCCCAAATCTGTGCACAGTTTTGCACATGTCGTGAAGGAAGATCCAAAGCAGGAAGGCATGCTATATGTGGGGCTGGACAATGGCATTTTCCTTTCTTTCGATGATGGGAAAAATTGGACGCAGTTGCGCTCTAATCTTCCCCCCGCTCCTATTTATTGGCTAGAAGTCCAGGAACACTTTGATGACCTGGTAGTTGCCACCTACGGACGAGGCTACTACATTCTCGACAATGTTGGAGCCATCCGAAACTATGCTTTCCAAGCAAAAGGGGAAGACATCGCTCTAATGGACCAGCGGCCCGCCTATCGCTTTAACAACAAAGAGAGCATCAAGACGGATGGCCCCAGCTTAAATAGCGGACGAAATCCAGTCTATGGTGCTGATATCAATTACTACCTGGAAGATACCTTGAAACAAGCCCCCGTAATTGAAGTACTGGATGCGGATAAACGGATAATTCGCGTAATCAAGACAAAAAACCAAACCGGCATTACTAGAGTACACTGGGACCTTCGTTACGAACCCACCGATAAGCCTAAATTGCTCAACCCGCCTCCTGGCCGTCCTTGGGTAGAACTCAATGGGGAAGGTTGGCGGCCCTTGGTGACCTGGGACCTTGACCTCTGGATGGGACAATTGGGTCCAAGAGTGGTACCCGGTGAATATACGGTACGCCTTCGTGCAAAAGATAAAGTGATCGAAAAGACAGTTGAAGTGCTCAAAGATCCACATACAGATGGTACCAAGGAGGATATCAAGGCCCAGGTGGATCTCCTACTGGAATTGCGAGATGCCATGAATACAGCAGTTAGTATGATCAATGAAGTCGAAATGATTCGAGCGCAATTGACAGAAATGATTCCAGCATTGGATAAGCCCAAATCAAAGTCAGAAGCCATGCGCCTTAAGAAAGTTGCCGACGAAGTAGCTGGCGCGCTCTATGACATCCATCTCACGGGAGCAAGGGAAGATGCCTTCCGTTCCCCCATGAAATTGTATGGAAGATTAAGTGCATTGGCTAGTGATTTGAATGGAAGTGGAATTGATTTTAAACCCACTGACCAACAGGCAGAAGTGGCAGATGTCCTGGATGGAAGGCTATCGAAGGTAAAGGAGATATTTCAGAATTTAGTGGATAAGGATATTGCTCAATTCAATTCTAAATTGAGTAAATCTGCTAAAAAAATCAAACTAGCCAGAAAACCCTAGAACATGTTGCGAATAAACTGGGCGCTATGTTTTCTGATCAGCTGTGCTTTCTGGTCTTGCCAGGAGAAGGCTGCAGCCAGCGTAGAACCCAGTTTATCACAGGATAGTATTCCTTCTCCCATCCAAGCATTGGAGGAGGAGCTCGCCTTGGTTGGCGTTGAGCGAGTACCTGACAGTTTGCTTTCTTATCCCCAAATAAAGCAATGGGTTGCACGAGTCAGAGCGCAGCTAATTGCCAGTGATCTAAAGGCCAACAGAGACAGCGTCTTCACAGACCTCCTCATCAATCGGATAATTCCTTATTGGTATGGCACCTCTTGGTCTTTCGAAGGGCATAGCGCCCAACCCCAACAAGGGGAGATTGCTTGCGGCTATTTCGTATCCACTACCCTTCAGCATCTGGGCTTACAGCTCAACCGCTATCGCCTGGCTCAACAATTGCCGATTCATGAAGCGAAGTCTTTGGCCATTGATACTAGTCTAGTTCTAACTTTGGCGTTAAAGAGCACAAAAGAGAACATCGAAAAGCTGTATTTGCTAACAGAGAAGGGTATCTATTTCATTGGTTTTGATGCCAGCCACGTTGGCTTTTTACTGAATAAAGCAGGGAAGATATATCTCATTCACTCCAACTACCTGGATGCTCGAGGGGTGATGATTGAACGAATTGAGGAGTCCGAGGTCTTTGCTTCCTATGGACGTTTCCACTTGGTGCCATTAAGTGGAAATCAGGTATTGCTAGACCGTTGGCTGCGAGGTGAAGCGCTTGCGATAATAACTGAATAAATACTTATGCAGAAAGGTCTCTTCTATCTTATCGTACTCCTACTGTTTTCGGCTTGTAACCGGCCAAGTGCTGAAGTCAAGAAAGAGGTCATTGGCGAAGGCCCCACTCAGGTACTTCCGCACGAATTGGGTCCAGGCCTCAACAGAAGCGCGACCGAGCTGCATCGAATTAAAAGTCAGTTACTGGGGTATGACTTACAATACTGGGTGCACCTCCCCAAAGGTTACCAGGAGGATTTGACGTATCCCGTTCTATATATTACTGATGGATATTGGTACAAAGAACAAGGTAATATTCTTACAATTGCGGATCGGCTACTCAAGCAACAGAAAATAAACCCAATCATACTCGTCTTAGTTGACGCCATTGGCCCCGACAATAGAAACGATAATCGCCGAGAGTTAGAGTTTCTTTGTAACCCCAAATACCTTGATTTTTACCGAAAAGAATTAACACCAAAAATTGACCAGACGTATAGTACCGATACGAATCAGCAAGGTCGAGGAATACTTGGGCTCTCCTTCGGAGGGCTCAATTCGATGTACTTTGGGTTGTATGGAAGTGATCTTTTTGGGAAGGTTGGCATTCAGTCTCCGGCACCACACCCCTGTCCTGATATATTCGAAGCGTATCAACAAAGTCCCAAACTCCCCATTGACATTTACCTCAGTACAGGTACTGTAAATGATACCGCTCCAGCGGCTCGAAAACTAAAAAGTATTTTGGAAGAAAAGGGATATATAATGGCGTATGAAGAAGTAGCCAAAGGACACGATTGGAGCAATTGGAAGCCGCTATTGGATGATATCTTACTTCATTTTTACCGCAAAAAGTCATAAAATACAGATGCTTAGAATATTGTCATTCGTTTGTTTAATAGCTTTTTCCTGCAATAATCCAACCTCTAACACCCCTCCAGAGGTTCGTCCCAATATTCTTTTTATCCTGGTGGACGATCTGGGAAAAGAATGGGTGAGTTGTTATGGTGCCGAAGACATTGCTACGCCCAATATTGATCAACTGGCAGAAAGTGGAATGCTTTTTCACAATGTATATTCCATGCCGCAATGCACTCCTACCAGGCTTACTTTTCTCACCGGTCAATACCCCTTCCGTCATGGCTGGGTTAACCATTGGGATGTCCCAAGATGGGGAGGTGGGGCTCATTTTGATGAAAGGCTAAATCCTTCCGTCGCCAACTACATGCAAGAGGCAGGCTATGCCACAGCCATCGCTGGTAAATGGCAAATTGATGATTTTCGGGTCGAACCTGACGCACTCCTTAAGGCGGGCTTCGAGGAGTACTGCATGTGGACGGGCTACGAAACGGGCATCCCAGCTAGCGCTGAACGGTTTCAAGATGCTTACATTTTCACCAAGGACAGCAGCAAAACTTATCAAGGATCCTTCGGTCCGGATGTATTCAAGAATTTCCTGATTGACTTCATGCAAGCAGACAGAGACGAACCTTTCTTCGCCTACTACCCCATGGTTCTAACCCATCCCCCCTTGGTCAACACGCCCGATGAATCGGCCGACGAGCCAATCGGGAAACACAAAGCCATGGTAAGATATACCGACAAGATTTTGGGTGAAATGATAGCGGCCTTGGAAGCAGTTAACAAAAGAGAAAATACAGTAATCATATGGACAACAGACAATGGCACGAGTCGGGGTCTGATTGGGAACTACAAAGGGCAGGCCGTCGATGGAGGAAAATCAAAAACCATTGAAGCTGGAATTGCTTCCCCATTCATTGTAAGTTGGCCAGCCAAGCTCAAACCTAATCAAAGCACGCAAGCACTGGTAGATTTCACGGATCTACTCCCCACTTTCTTGGATTTGGCTGGAGGCGATGTCCCAGAGAAGCTACAAATAGACGGGGTCGAGTACCCTTTAGATGGTCGCTCCTTCAAATCAACACTATTAAATCTCGAACAGACGGAAGGGCGGGAATGGATCTTGAGCATGGGCGGTGGGAACAATGCTAAGTTGACGGATCAAGGCGTGGAAAATCAATATGTATTCAGAGATCGAGTAGTTCGGAATCAGCAATACAAACTCTATATCAGCACAGAAGCAAAAGCTGAAAAATTCTTTGACTTGATTGCTGATCCTTTCGAAACTACCAATATCATTACAGAGTTAAACACAGAGGAGCGGCGGTCCAACTTTGATCAACTCAGTCAGGTCATCTCCCGTTTTCCGGCAAAAGATGCAGAACCACGTTACCACCCTAATCCACCCCAGTCGTGGGATGTGGATATTACTGCAGAAAGCCAGTCGTGGAAGCTGGTCAAGTAAGACCAGTACATAACTTTATCGAAAGGAATTGGTATTCTTGTATATAAAAATAATTGATACACTATGAGCGGAAACAAAATTGCGCTTTACGATGCCTTTGGAGAACTCCTATATGTGTTGGCTAAAGCAGACGGGGAAATTCAGAAGGAGGAGGTCCAGGAATTGGAGAAGATATTGAAAGCCCATCCTTGGTCGAAGGAGATCATCTGGTCATTCAACTATGAAGCCAAGAAGGAAAATGACCTGGAAGAGCTTTACCAGAAAGTCTTACATGCTTGCTTTGACCTGGGACCAGACCCGGAATATCAATTCATGGTGGAAGTCTTGGAAGCTGTGGCCGAATCCAGTCTTGGTGTAGTTGAGGAGGAAAGAGCCTTGATTGATCGATTTCAAAAAGACTTAGTTGAAGAGTTTAAGAAACGCCCCTAGAAGCTGTTTGAATTCCATACAAAGTAGTTTCCGGATAGGATGAAAAAGTCACAAAAACGTTGGATAGCTTTGCAGATTGCTGCACCGGCACTGATTGCATTTGGAATTGGCCTCTACTATTACATTAAAAACTATAACTATTTGTATAGTAATGGCTTGTTGGGGCCGCTTGCCACTCTATCTTTGACCGTTTTTGCGGCTTATGCATTGACTCTTTACCCCAAAACCCTGATGCTGCTCAACACCAGATCTCCAAGCGAGCTCAGACAGTTGAATTGGACCAAAACCCTCCTGATCTACATTCCCATCGCCTTGCTGGTACTTGCTATTATAGCGGGATGGCTCTACTTTTCACAAGCCACAATCAAATGGGCGGCTAGCGAATATTATCCCGGCTTAACTGGACTGATGTTTGTACTAGCATTCTTGATGTTATTGCAGGAAGTAATGAAATACTTAGATCGCAGGAAAGGCCTGAAGAACTACCTACACCCAAGAAGCCGAAACCGGGTAGAGCTTAAATTCTCAAGCCCAATACTGAAGCTGCTTATTGTCGCTCAGTCCCTCGCTTTCTTGCTAACAGTTTGGTTTGGATTTACCATCGTGACCGCGCTAGTCATCTTTCTGGCTAGGGTATTCCTCCCTCCTGCCATGGTTATGTTGACGATCCTATTTCTTTACATTCCTGTCATTATTATTGCTGGTAAAATGGAACTTAAGTTGGAGAAATGGGGCAGAGACCATCTGTATATTCCTTGGAGTTCACATTGACCATGTGCCAAAAATAGTTGATATACTGCATGAAAAAATCGCAAAAACGTTGGTTTGCCCTCCAGATTGCTGCCCCAGCTTTAATCGGTTTTGGTTTTGCGGTATACTACTATATCCAGCACTACACTTTCTTATACAGTAGACCGCTTGTAGGTCCGATCACTACCCTATGCCTGATTGTTTTTGCTGGCTATGCATTAACCCTCTATCCCAAGACGCTCCAGGATCTTCGCATTAAAACACCCGCCCAAATCCGTCACGATAGCTGGCTGAAAATATTTTACTACCATCTTCCTGTTGTCCTACTAATCATAACATTTGTTGTAGGCTGGATGTACTTTACTAGATGGCTCATGAAATGGGCTGCTGGAGATTATTTTCCTGGCCTGGAAGGACTAATGTTTCTACTTGCCCTACTGATGCTTGGACAGGAACTCATGAAGTACCTAGATCGCAAGCCGGCCCTACGAGATTATGTAGAGAAAAAAGACCCTGAACAGGCACCTTTAAGGCTTTCGGAGAAACAGCTACAGGTTTTAATCATTGGCCAATCTTTACTATTCCTTTTACTGGCTTGGTCAGGCTTTGCATTGGCTACGGGGCTCCTCCTAGCCCTAGGCAAAGGGTTCCTCTCGGCAGAATGGATGATCATTTTCATCATCTTTGCATTTACCCCCGTTCTCGTGGGAATGATCAAATTGGAGGGACGTGTTGAAAAATGGGCCCGAGATCACTTATACATACCTTGGAATTCGAAGTGAAGTAGAAATGCCTAGCATTTTGTACTTTGTGAGTTGAGTTCGACTGTGCTTGATTTTCAAAAGGCTGGGGAGGAGATAGCCATTGGAATACAAGCTTTAGCCACAACTATTATTATAAAGTCTGGTGTTCTACTGTGAAACATAAAACTACCATTAGCTTACATCCTTTTATCCACATCCTGTTTGGATGCAGTCTCCTCCTATCACTCCTGCTCACTTCCTGTGCCTCATCCAATGGAAATGACATCTATTCTGCCGAGGCGGAAAGTGGACGATTATCACTCATTGATTGGGATCCGAGCCTGTACCCAGAAGTAAAACTAATTGGGGATTGGTCATTTGTTCCTGGGGAATTAGTGGATAGTTTTCCTGCCAATACATCCTCCCTTTACCTTCCCGATACCTGGGGAGAAAGAACGATTGGGAGCTACTTTGAGAATGGCCAAGGCTGTGCTAGTTTTCGGCTTCTAATCAGTGGTTTACCCCGCATGAAGTTGGCCCTATCTATAAAGCAGATCAACTCCGCCTTTCAAGTTTTACTAAATGGAGAACTAGTCCATCAAAATGGAGAGGTAGCTTGTCAATTACCGGAAGCTAGTCCTGACTACTCCTATCTACCCTTGATATTTGACAATGAAGAGGATGAATTGGAAATCATTCTACAAATTTCCAATTTCCATGCACGTAATATTGGCATTCCCACGGTCTTGAGTATGGGCACCCCCAGAGCAATTATAGCCGCTTCCTCTTGGCAGACGATGGTAGATGCCTTCTTATTCGGAGTTTTATTAATCATTGCTGTCTATCACTTCATTATTTTCTTTTTTCGACGGCAAAACAAATCTCTGCTGTACTTCGCCATCGCATCTCTAGCTATGGCTATAAGGACTCTACTGACAGGAGAGCAGCTTGCCTATGGTTGGACACCAGATTCAGCTTATTTTATTTTGTTTAAAATCGACTATCTAACGTATACCATTGGGACCATCTTCTTCATGTCCTACATCCACTCTATCTTTCCAAAAGAGTACGCTCGTTGGCAAGTTTGGATGCTTACGATTCCATCGATCATCTACTCCGTCCTCATCGTATTCACCACTAACAGTTTCTACCCCCAGTACCTTTCCTATTTTCAAGCCCTTACCGGACTAGGATTAGTGTTTATCGTAATTGGTCAAATTCGGGCAATTTATTTCAAAAGAGAAAATGCCTGGCTATTTGCGGCGGGCTTTTTGGCCTTCGTCCTAGGGGTAACAAACGATATTTTACATTACAGTTCCATTAGTTTGACGGGGAGCGATAATATGTCGGTCCTGGGTGTCTTCATTTTTTTCATTGCACAATCCGTCTTGCTTTCTTTTCGCTTCTCAAGAGCCTATAGTCAAATCAAAGAACTATCGAATGATCTACAACGATCGGTGGACAATCAAGTACAATTGAATCAAGCCATCAAGCGATTCGTACCCGTTCAGTTCTTGCAAGAATTAGGTAAGGAGGGCTATTCAGATATTCAATTAGGAGATTCTACCGCAAAGGTTATGACGGTCTTATTCAGCGATTTACGATCCTTCACTAAACTATCAGAATCCTTAAACCCGGTACAAAACTTTGAATTTCTCAATAGCTATCTGAAGCGAATGGAACCTTCAATTCAAAGTCACGGTGGTTTTGTTGACAAGTACATTGGAGATGCAATTATGGCCCTATTCCGGGATCGTGAAGATGAACGGTCAGCTGATGCGGCAGTGCAGACAGCCCTTTCCCTTCGGCAGGAGTTGATGGCATTCAACCGGGAGCGCTCTAGTAGAGGTCAAACCGCTATTGATTTTGGCATAGGCATCAATACCGGGGAGTTGATGTTGGGCACTGTAGGTTCAGAAAATCGCTTGGACACTACTGTCATTGGAGATACGGTCAATTTATCTTCGAGGTTAGAAGCACTCACCAAATACTTTGGAACACCCATCCTGCTGAGCGAATACACTTATCATGCTCTATCTGACCCGCATGACACCCCACTTCGCAAAATCGACTTGGTAAGAGTCCCGGGTAAAGAGAAAGCCATTACGATCTACGAACTGATCAGTCAAGAAGATCCCGAAATTGCTGACCGCAAGCTAGCTTCTTTGCTAAATTTTTATCAAGCCATAGACTGGTACAGACAGGGACGCTTCAAGGAAGCCCTGAGCATTTTCCGTCAAATTTTACGCTTCAACCCCAAGGACAAAGTAGTAGATCAGTATCGAGTTCGCTGCGAGTACTTTATTGAACATCCACCGAGCAAGGATTGGGACAGTGCATTGGAGATTTCCAGAACAGCATGGTGAGGTGACTCCCTCTACGTTCCTATTCTTCCTGAAAATAATCTTCCTCCAGCATGGCGTATAGGTAGTTATCCTGCCAACCATCGGCCATTAGTAAAATCTTTCGCCTGAGTCCTTCTCGCCTCATTCCCAGTTTTTCCAGCACCTTGATCGAGCCTATATTTGTCGTCGCAACTCCCGCCTCTAAGCGATGAAGCCCTAGCTCACCAAAGACAAAATTGGCTACTTCCTGAGCAGCCTCAGTTGCAATCCCCTTGCCCCAGAAGTCAGGATGAATCGTATAGAATATTTCGGAAGACCTAAATCGCTCAACTGCTCCTTCCAATCCAATTTCCCCTATAAACTTACCATCTAATTTTGAGATAATGGACCAACCGTAGTGCATCCGGTTTTCCTTGGATTGATCAGCAAAGGTAGCGGCTAAGGTTTTTTCGATGAGGTCTAAGGGTAAAGGAGAAGGAAAAGTATGAAAGGGCTCAACTCTTGGATCCGCCAGCATTTGGTGGATGAGTGTTACGTCAGTGGGTATCCACTCGCGAAGCAGTAATCTTTCAGTATGTAATTGTACAAGGCTCATGGATAGAGAACTTTCCAAAGGTAGGATAAGTTCCCAGTGTTTAAGAAAACGAAGAAGTGTTGTTGGGAAGAGAAAAAGAAAGGGGCCCTGAACGACTTCATTACCCCTTCGTGGAAACCATAATCTATAAATTAACCTAGTCGTGACAATTTCATGGTGACGACATACCATGCTAAAACAAATTGCCTATTAAATCATCTTAAATTTCTGACAATTAGGATCCGGGATTAAGCCAGGTCCAAGTACTCATCGAGGTCATGTAAGCTGCCAATTCGATCCATCAATTTTCCAATCAGGAAAGCATAACATTCATCGATTGAAGCAAATGGTTTGCTTTGATCTCGCAGCGGATAAAGCCCCGAAGCCTCTTGAAAGGCATTGTCCGGATTCAATTTTAAGTAAGGTACGTAGAACTTGTAGTTGCCATTAGCCGACTTAGTAGTATAGTCTATACCCAGTTTAGACTTTAGCTTAAGAAAGACCATATGATACTGCCGAATCCCCTCTTTTTCCTTAAAGGCCTCAATCAAAGTGATAGTCGGATTATTCCGATGTTTGTTGAAAAACTCTTTCAGTTTTTTGTTGAACTTGGCTGTATGTTTCATAAGCGTATTGCTTTGGTAGCATATGCTGGTGACTGCCCTGCGGAGCAAAAGCAAGGCATTAAAATGATAGATCAACCGGGCGGTTGTTCATATCAATGGTCCAACATATACTGGGGGTTCAATACTTCAACAGGCGATACGTCTTTTCAAAGGTCACTATCAGTGAAATCGTTTTCGGTACCGTAGGGTGTCCGTCTCAAAGTAAAGTTAGGAACATTGTTAGGTGGGAAGTGGTGTAGTTTCCCTTTACTGCGATTAACGAAGACTGATCCTCGAAGGTTCCATTTTTAAGCAAAAAAAATTCACTTATCAACCCTTTATAATTCATATATAAAAATAAATAAATTAAAAGCAGCGTCAATTTGAATAAATTTTCATCTATAATCAATTTGTAATAAGCCATAAACTTCCTCAGAAGAACGTTAACTTTTTCCTCTACATCCATGGGCTTTCGCAAAGCAGGGCACAATTTTTTTTATTGATTTTCATTTAATATTTCCTTTTCTCAGATCACATCTGATTAGTAATATCTTGGACTAACACTTATTTCTCATTCCAGGACTGTTATTTATTTACTAGCTACACTTATCCATCTTACCGATATCTCAGCTGCTTGTCTCCTAGTTTTGTAGGGTACCCTTTGAACAAACACTGAACCATAAACACTATGACACTCAATAATCCCTATGTACTCAGCCTATGGCTGACCCTCCTTTCTATTTCTTCCAGTCATGCTATTACACTATATTCTCAATCTTCCGGTACCTGGGCTACCTTTGGGGGCACCACTGCACTTTTCAATGATGCGGCCAACGGCTCCGGTACAGCCTATGATGGTAATACCACGGCCTGGCAAGGTGCAACGGTGGACATTGTTATCCAGGCTGGTCATACCATTGACTTTCGACACGGCGCTTTCATTATTGGCAGTTTGACCATTGAGCTTGGCGCTAAGCTATTTGCCAATGACAATAGTGCATTCTTTAACTACTTATTAGACATACGCGGAAGCACAATACATGTAGATGGTAAATTGGGTAATGGGGTTCCTGTAGATCCGAATCTTGCCGACCGAATTGGGCTGATCACAGCCGGTGGAAATATGACGGGAGCTGGTGAAATAACCCTTAGGGAATTGCAATGGGACTTCTTAACTGCTCCACTGAAGGTAGTTACCACTTTGAACATGCACATGTACTACAATGGAGCCTGGGATACCTTTTACCTCTACAATAGTTTAGGCTCTGGTATTGCTCAGACCTTAACTGTTGGTACTGGGGGGCACCTGAATGTTTATGGTAACTTCGCAGCAGATTTTGACCTTCGCTTTCCCAATACGGGGAGCAGCAATGCTAGTGATTTCTTTGGCAAACTAACCATAGATGGATCCATGTCCATTCAGGAAGGAAATTTACTCCTGAAAAATGATAACTCACTCGGCCAAAACTTCACCTTGGCCATCAACACAGATGGTCATTTGCTAGTCAAGAAAAGTATTCTAGGTAATGGCGGTACAGGCGATCCAAGCCCCTACCCTGGAGATGGGATAGATTTGTTGGATGTGACTGGCACATTGGAGTCTGAGGCGTTGAATCCTGCACAGTACACCAGTACCAGGGCAGTTATAAATATGAATAACGCAGGCTCTTTAATGAAACTCAGTGGAGCAGCCAATCAACTATTGGATGATGATGTTCTAGGAGGCCGATATTATAATGTTGAAATGGCTGGAACGGGACCGAAAATGCTAGAAGGTACAGCAGCTATAGACAATAGCCTAAACCTCAATGCGGGGATTCTAGAATTGGGTAATAATGATTTGACGATGACCAAGGTTTTTGCGTCAGGGGAAACCAATAATACCTTTACTAATGTTGGCCCCACCCAGTTCGTGGAAACCAATGGTTCCGGCAAACTAAAGGCTCATATGCCTGCCGGAGGATTTTTGAGTCCAGGATATCTCACGCTTCCGGTCGGTAAAACCACCTACAATCCCGTGACCTTTCAAAGCTATGGATTCGTAGGAGATTTCATGAGTGCTCGGGTTGCTGACCAGGTACTCTCTGACGGTACCTCCGGCAGTCCAATCACTAGTCATTCATTAAATAAAACTTGGTTTATTGAAGAGGACGTAACTGGCGGCGCCAATCTGAATCTATCGCTCTCCTGGACTATCCAGGATCAATCCGTCGATTTCAATCAATTAAAAACCTATATCTCTCATTATACCAACAATGCCTGGGATACTGATCCTCAGTTCGCTGGGGGGAAGCAGACCGCAGCCTCTGGTGGCGTATTTACAGTCACGCGCAATGGTGCCAACGACTTCTCTCCTTTTACCGTCTTTAGTCTCCCATCTGTCCCCCTACCTGTAGAGTGGATCTCTTTCGAAGCAAAAGCTATCGATCAGCAAGTGAAGCTAGATTGGGTAACGGCCTGGGAAGAGGACAACAGCCACTTTGTTATAGAACATAGTCTAGATGGAAAACGGTTTGTCCCGATTGGGTCCGTTAAGAGTACCGGAAATAATATCCAAGAAGAGCAATACACCTTTATCCATCATCAACCCTCAAAAGGGCTTAACTACTATCGGCTGAAGCAGGTGGATCATTCCGGCGAATTTGAATTTAGTGGGATCCGTTCGGTTCAGTTGAGTGGTATAGTGCAAAAAAATAGGCTCCGCTGTTTCCCCAATCCCGTTCAAGACCAGTTAACTATTGAAATCTTATCAGGGGAAATCCCGTCGGCACCAATCTGGATTGTGAATTCATTCGGACAATTGGTAAAGAAGATTCCAATCCGAGACCTACAACAGCAAGTCGATATTTCCACCCTTATGCCAGGTACCTATCAACTTATTCTTCAAAACCCAAATGAAATCAGACATTTGAACTTCGTTAAAAAGTAATTCCTGGCCATCTAATCATTGTAGGGGTACTCGTGTAATTTCTCCTAAGCGTGAGTGTAGACCACGCGTTCTCTTCTAATTGCTTCAAGCTACGGGTACCCCACTACTTCCTACCACAAATGTTTCTGTCTCAACAACACAATCACCACTCACCAAGCATTTACAGACAATTCCCCGAAACTCACTTCATCAACTAGCAAAAAAAAACTATTTTTAACTCAGACATTCGTTTTCAAACCGATAACGAGTAGGACAGTACAGGAGAATGGGCTAAGTGATAAGATTATCTTCGCTTAGTGCCAATTAAGAAGAACCAACAAAACAATTTCTATGCTTCTTTTAGACAGCGACTTTGCCCTATTTCTTGGGCGATTCCACCCATTAGTCGTTCACCTCCCGATTGGTTTTCTGGTCTTGGCCATTTTGGTTGAGTTATTTCTAGGAAAAAAACAAAGCAGTGAGGGTCCGGATTACGTTCGATTCATCCTTGGCTGGAGTGTGGTAGGCAGTGCCTTATCTATTCTTTTTGGCTGGTTATTGGCCAGCAAAGGTGGGTATACGGGCAGTACCTTGGGTTGGCACAAATGGATGGGAATAGCTACCGGAGTGGTTAGTCTTTTGCTTTGGTACGTGAAAGGCGGTGGTCTAGCAGCCCTCAAGCCTTACTACCGCCCAATGCTCTGGACCACCTTAGGATTAGTAGCCATCACGGGGCACCTTGGAGGGAATCTCACACATGGTGCTGATTATCTGACAAAATATGCGCCAGGGCCGATCGCCGCATTATTGGGTGGTAGCTCGGAATCAACAGCAGTAGGGATCAATATTACTGACCCTGATTCGGCGATGGTATATGATAAAGTAATCAAGCCCATCCTTTCAGAGAAATGTTTCTCTTGCCACAACGAGGATAAGAGTAAAGGAGGGTTGGTCATGTCTACTGTAGAAGGGCTACAGGAAGGTGGGAATAAAGGACACGCCATCGTAGCAGGAAAGGCTATGGATAGCGAGGTCTGGAAACGAGTAACGCTTCCTCAAGAAAGCAAGAAATTCATGCCGCCTGACGGAAAAACCCCGATGAATTACCAGGAAATCCGATTGCTGGAATGGTGGATCGGAAATGGGGCGTCCTTCGAGGAAACTTTAGCTCAGTCAGAACTGCCAGGAAGCATCAAGAATATCCTTGAGTCTGGGTATGGAGTGAGTTTGGTGAAAAAGCCTTGGATAGAACAGGTAGAAGTAGAGGCAGTACCTAACAAGGTACAGGAAGAGCTGCAATCCCTGGGTTATAAAGTACAGGCCATCGCTGCCAATAACAACCTGCTTGATGTGAAGCTCAATAAGCAGGAGGATGCACTGGCGGCAAACCAAGTGAAACCTCTACTCTCAGCCAATGAACAAATCACCTGGCTAGATATGAGTGAGCAAAAGATTAGTGCAGATCTTTTGGAAATGATCGGGCAACTTCCACATCTGACTCGCTTACGATTGCAGAAAGGGGAACTAGAAGAAGCCGGACTCCAACATCTGTCAGGGTTAAAGCATTTAGAATCCTTAAATCTATATGGCACCAATATTGGTGACGGAGCTGTCGAAAGTATAGCCAAAATCAAATCCTTGAAACGCGTCTATCTATGGCAGACCGAAATCACTCCCGAAGCGATTAGTCAACTATCTGAAAAGCGACCTGATCTAGAAGTAGTAGCAGGCCTGAGCTTTACTCAAGCTGCTGAAAACACCGACGAATCATGATAAAATGGCGGCTCCCCCAGTGCCTAATATTAGTCCTTTTGATCACAGCTTGTCAACCAAGCGCACCAGAGGATGTCCAAGAGGCGATGGCCCAATTGCCGGACCAGATTGACTTCAACATGCACGTAAAGCCGATCCTTTCTGATCGTTGCTTTGCTTGTCATGGTCCGGATGAGAAGACTAGAGAGGGGGACCTTAGGTTGGACCTGGAAGAGCATGCCTTTGGTAGATTACCAAACATACTGCCTTTGCAAAAAATAGTCTTAGGAACAGTGCAGCCATTCAACGGATTCTCTCCGAGGACGAGGAATTGGCCATGCCGCCACCTAGCTCTAATCTGAACCTCACGGCCGAGGAAAAAGCCATTTTAATCAAATGGGTAAAGCAAGGAGCAGAGTGGAAAGACCATTGGTCATTTATTCCTCCGGAAAAACCGGAGGTTCCGAAGATTGCGGAAAAGGATTGGATGCAAGCTAATCCCGTCGACAACTTCATCCAGGCACCATTGGTGCGGAAGGGGGTCAGCCCTAGTCCACAAGCTGAAAAGGAAAGATTATTGCGAAGAGTAAGCATTGATCTCACGGGACTCCCTCCCACTATTGAAGAAATGGATGACTTCCTAGCTGATACTTCCGATGATGCTTATGAGAAGGTAGTCGATCGCTTGCTAGGCAGTATCTCCTATGCAGAACGGATGGCCATGGAGTGGTTGGACATTGCACGATACGCGGATTCACACGGCTTACATGCCGATGGTTGGCGTTATATGCACCCTTGGCGAGATTGGGTCATTGAGGCTTTTGACAAGAATATGCCTTACGATCAATTCATCAGCTGGCAATTGGCCGGGGATATGCTACCTAATGCCACCAAGGAGCAGAAATTGGCTACGGCCTTTCACCGCAATCACCCCATGACTGCCGAGGGCGGAGTTGTAGATGAAGAATTTCGGTTAGAATATGTCTTCGACCGAACGAATACCACCGCAACAGCCATCCTAGGCCTAACCATGGAATGTGCCCGTTGTCATGACCATAAATTTGATCCGATTTCCCAAGATGAGTATTTTCAGCTTTCGGCCTTTTTCAATAATGTGAAAGAGCTCGGGATGACGGGAGATGATGGTAATTATGGGCCTTCTCTTCTTTTGCCCTCCGAGGCAACCGAAAAGGAATTGGCCGATATTCAGCAGTTCATTACAGAGAAAGATCAAGAAATCGAGCAGATTAAGCAATCGATCGCAAAGGAGGGACAAGCAAGAAAGGTAAATCAAGCCATACGAAGCTTGCGACCATCTGTCTTTTTGCCGATGGAAAGCCGTCAGGCTATGGCCAAGGGTAGCAATGACTGGTTAGATGGGGGTAAACAAAGCAGTATTGCCAAGTCCGTGGAAATGCTAGATGATGAAGATCGCGCAGGGAAGGTGCTTTCCTTAGATGATGAATATGACAACTTCATCATCCGAAAAGTAGGCTTGTTCGATGTTCATCAAGCCTTCGCTACTGGACTCTGGATCAATACGGAGCAGAAGGATTCTACCAAAACCCAAGTAATCATGGGTACTGCCGGAAATAAGAATAACTTCTGGCGGGGTTGGGACTTTTACCTTAATGAACAAAATCAACTATCGGCACGCCTTATACATAGCTTACCACACAACTATATTCAATTAACAACGGAGCAACAGCTACAAACTGATCAATGGTACCACGTGGCCTTTACCTACGACGGCACCGGCAAAGCGGAAGGTTTAGCATTGTTTGTGAATGGGAAAGCAGTCCCCGCAAAAATTGAATACAATCAGCTGTATAAGAATATCTTGCCCGTTCATAGTGGCAACCACGAGTTGGCCCAGACCCCGATACGAGTAGGTAAAAGTGGTAGAGCTTTCACTGGAGAGAGCGGTGTTTTCATGGGCAGGCTGGATGAATTGGCCATCTTCAATCGGCTGGTAAGCCCTTGGGAGATCGGAAAACTAGCGGGATTGAGTGAATCGGAATTAGCCCCTGATGATTGGCTTGCCGACCAGATACTTACATCCGGAGACTTCAAACGCTTGTACAAAGAACGGAGTGCAGCCATTCAAAAGCGCATTGCGATCTTAGATACGATTCCCGAGGTGATGGTCATGGAGGAAATGTCTTCTCCAAGGACTACCTATGTACTAAACAGAGGGCAATATGATAGTCCGCTGCATGCCGTAGCGGCTGCTACCCCGGAATCCGTTCTGGAATTCCCGGAAGATCTTCCTCGCAACCGCCTGGGACTCACAAAATGGCTATTTAGTGCTAATAATCCTTTAACTGCCAGAGTTGCAGTAAATCGATATTGGCAGTTGTTTTTCGGAAAAGGCCTGGTAAAAACACCTCAAGATTTTGGCAATCAAGGTGCCTTGCCTAGTCATCCAGCATTATTAGACTGGCTAGCTGTACAATTCCGAGAGTTAGGTTGGGATGTAAAAGCCTTACACAAGCTGATCGTGATGTCCAATACCTATCGACAATCTTCTATTGCCGATGAAGCACTGCGAGAAATCGATCCCTATAATGACTTGCTTGCCAGAGGGCCTAGCCATAGATGGCCAGCGGAAATCATTCGGGATAATGCTCTATCTGCTGCGGGATTGCTCAATAAAAAAGTAGGAGGTGCCAGTGTAAAACCTTATCAGCCAGAAGGCTTATGGATAGATCTGGGTAATTTCTCTCATAAGCTATTACATTACAAGCAAGATCAAGGAGATGATCTATACCGCAGATCCATGTACACCTTTATTCGGCGTACCTCTCCCCCACCCGCAATGACCATCTTCGATGCTCCAAGTCGGGAGGTTTGTACAATACAGCGTGAAATCACCAATACCCCATTGCAGGCATTGGTTCTGTTAAATGATCCAACCTTCGTTGAGGCAGCAAGAGTAATGGCAGAACGTATGCAAAAAGAAGGAGGAGAAACCCTTTCTTCCAGGATCGTTTTTGCATTTCGCTTGATGACCGGCCGTAAGCCTAGCACCGAGGAAGTTCAGGTTCTTGCCAATCTATTTGAAAAGGAGCAGCAACGATTTGCAGCGGCACCTGCTCAAGCCCGAAAAGCCTTATCTATCGGTGAATATCCCCTCGATCCCAAGCTGGATCCGGTACAAACTGCTGCCTACGCCATGGTCAGTAGTATGATGATTAATCATGATGAATTCTATATGAAGCGTTAGGGAAAATGGAATCTAGATGTGAACTCCATTCGATACCCTGAAATGAAAAATAAACTATAGCCTATGTCCGCTTGTCATGAATATCGGTCTTTTCAGAGCAGAAGGGAATTCCTAGCCAAATCGGCTATGGGACTCGGAGCCATGGCCTTAGGCTCTTTGATAAATCCATCCAAGGCTTTCGGGGCCACTCCCATGCTTAACAATGGAGGAGGTATCTTAGGCAACCCACACTTTGCACCAAAAGCGAAGCGTATCATTTATATGTTTCAGAGTGGTGCGCCTTCGCAGATCGATCTATTCGATCCAAAGCCATTGTTACGAAAAATGAACGGGGAAGAACTCCCGGCCAGCATCCGAGGAGAACAGCGATTAACGGGTATGACGGCGGGGCAAACTTCTTTCCCACTCGCGGGTTCCCTTTTTGATTTTAAGCAACATGGACAAAGTGGGCAATGGATTAGCAATTTGATGCCACATACGGCAAATGTGGCTGACGATCTTTGTTTTGTCAAGTCCATGTATACCGAGGCGATAAACCATGACCCGGCAGTGACCTTTATCCAAACTGGGTCTCAACTCCCCGGGCGGCCATCCATTGGAGCTTGGCTGAGCTACGGACTTGGTACTGACAATCAGAATTTACCTTCCTTTGTCGTTTTGATCACCAAAGGGAAACAAGGACAACCTTTGTATTCCCGCTCCTGGGGAAGCGGCTTCCTGCCCGCACAGCACCAAGGGGTACAATTCCGCTCTGGAAAAGACCCTGTGCTTTACCTCAATAATCCGGACGGTGTGTCAAAGATGGATCGCCGACGTCAGCTCGATCACCTCAAGCAACTGCAAGAAATGCAAGCGGTGCAGATCAAGGATCCCGAAATCGACGCCAGAATTGCTCAATATGAGATGGCCTTCCGGATGCAGAGCTCTGTTCCAGATGTCGTAGACCTCTCGGATGAGCCTGAGCATATCTTTGAAATGTACGGTGAGGATAGTCGCAAACCTGGCACCTATGCAGCCAACTGCCTCCTAGCTAGAAAGCTGGCCGAAAAGGGCGTGAAGTTTATCCAACTTTTCCATCAAGGATGGGACCAACACGGGAATCTGCCTAATGCAATCAAAGTACAGGCCAAAGAAACGGACCAAGCTTCCGCTGCGCTGCTCATGGACCTGAAGCAGCGGGGCATGCTTGACGACACCTTATTGATTTGGGGTGGAGAATTTGGACGGACGAGTTATTCTCAAGGTAAGTTGACCGCTACCAATTAT
>CAJXPD010000193.1 GCA_913057785.1 uncultured Lewinella sp.
CAATTTGGTGGTCAGCGACTTGGTGAGATGGAGGTTTGGGCACTGGAAGCTTTCGGTGCATCGAACATCTTGAGAGAGTTGCTGACCATCAAGTCCGATGATATTACAGGACGTGCCAAGGCCTATGAATCAATCGTTAAAGGGGATAACCTTCCAGAACCAAACATTCCGGAATCCTTCAACGTATTGGTGCATGAATTGAGAGGTTTGGCACTCGATTAAAGTAAGTGAATAAACAAAGCCCAAACCTAGTGTTGGGCTTTGCCTTTGTTCTTTTATCATACTCACTTTAAAACTATTAGCAAAATATGCCTTTCAAGAAAAAAAGTCATATTCAAACGCAGGACTTCAACACGATCACCATTAGCTTGTCTTCTCCTGATGAGATTTTGGAGAGATCTTATGGTGAGGTTTTGAAGCCTGAAACAATTAACTATAGATCTTATAAGCCGGAGCGTGATGGTCTTTTCTGTGAGAGGATCTTCGGGCCGGTTAAGGACTATGAGTGCTATTGTGGGAAGTATAAAAGAATCCGTTACAAAGGGATTGTGTGTGATCGTTGTGGTGTTGAAGTAACGGAGAAAAAAGTACGTCGTGAAAGAATGGGACACATCAAATTGGTGGTTCCTGTAGTTCATATTTGGTTCTTCAAGTCTTTACCTAACAAGATCGGATACTTGTTGGGTCTTTCTTCTAAGAAGCTTGAGACGATCATCTACTACGAAAGATATGTAGTGATCCAAGCAGGGGTGAAGGAAAATGAAGGTATTTCCAAAATGGACCTCTTGACTGAAGAGGAATATTTGGATATCCTAGATACTTTGCCTGCTGAAAACCAAATGTTGGATGATAATGATCCCAACAAGTTCATCGCAAAGATGGGAGCAGATGCAGTGAGAGATCTGTTGATGCGCTTGCAATTGGATCAATTGTCATATGACCTTCGTCACCAAGCCGCCAATGAGACTTCACAGCAACGTAAATCTGAGGCGCTTAAGCGTCTGAGAGTTGTAGAGGCTTTCAGAGATGGTTTGACCCGTATTGAAAATCGCCCAGAGTGGACGATCATTCAGTATTTGCCCGTAGTCCCACCAGAATTGAGGCCTTTAGTGCCTCTAGATGGTGGCCGATTTGCAAGTTCTGACCTTAATGATCTATACCGTCGTGTGATCATCCGTAACAATCGCTTGAAGCGTCTGTTGGAGATCAAAGCTCCTGAGGTGATCTTGAGAAACGAGAAGCGGATGTTGCAAGAAGCAGTGGATTCACTGTTTGACAACTCTCGTAAGTCGAATGCGGTTAAGGCAGAAGGAGGACGTGCACTTAAGTCTTTGAGTGATATCCTAAAAGGTAAGCAAGGTCGTTTCCGTCAAAACCTATTGGGTAAACGTGTGGATTACTCCGGTCGTTCTGTGATCGTGGTAGGTCCTACAATGAAGCTGCATGAGTGCGGTATCCCTAAGGCGATGGCTGCGGAATTGTTCAAGCCTTTCGTAATTAGAAAATTGATTGAGCGCGGTATCGTCAAGACCGTGAAATCCGCCAAGAAATTGGTAGATAGAAAGGATCCAGTAATCTGGGAGATCTTGGAGAACATCCTGAAAGGACACCCGGTATTGCTTAACCGTGCTCCAACGCTTCACCGTCTTTCTATTCAGGCCTTCCAGCCTAAATTGATTGAGGGTAAAGCCATCCAACTACACCCATTGGTATGTGGTGCCTTCAACGCCGACTTTGACGGTGACCAGATGGCGGTTCACGTACCACTGAGCCAGGCTGCTGTATTGGAAGCTCAAGTTTTGATGCTTTCTGCACACAACATGCTTAACCCTCAGAACGGTACTCCAATTACCCTGCCTTCTCAGGATATGGTATTGGGACTGTACTACATCACTAAAGAGCGTCGCTCGATGGGTGATATTGTAGTGAAAGGGGAAGGTCGTAGTTTCTACTCTGCCGAGGAAGTTATCATTGCTTATAACGAAGGACAATTGGATCTACATGCACCTATCAAGGTTCGTGTGAAGATTGAAGATGAAGAGGGGAACTTCGTAAATAAGCTAACGGAAACAACCACTGGTCGGGTAATCTTCAATGAGCAAATTCCTGAGCAAGTACCATTCGTGAATGTCCTTTTGACGAAGCGTAACTTGAAGAAGGTAATTGCCGATGTATTGGAACGTACTGACTTCTCCGTTACCGCAGACTTCTTGGATTCTATTAAGGAGCTAGGATTTATGTGGGCTTTCAAAGGTGGTTTGTCCTTCAACTTGGGTGACTTGATTACACCTACAGTGAAGCAAGAAACTTTGGACGAAGCGCAAGCGGAAGTAGATGAGGTGTGGGACAATTACAACATGGGATTGATCACCAACAACGAACGATACAACCAGATCATTGATAAGTGGACCTTTGCCGATAACCACATTACGGATAACCTAATGAAGGAATTGGCGGAGCACAAGCAAGGATTCAACTCAGTATACATGATGCTTGACTCCGGTGCTCGTGGTTCTAAGCAGCAGATTAAGCAGTTGTGTGGTTTGAGGGGATTGATGGCGAAACCGCGAAAATCTGGTGATACCGGTGGAGCGGTTATTGAAAACCCAATCCTATCGAACTTTGTAGATGGTCTGTCAGTATTGGAGTACTTTATCTCTACGCACGGTGCCCGTAAGGGTCTGGCGGACACAGCCTTGAAAACGGCTGATGCGGGTTATTTGACTCGTCGACTAGTGGATGTGTCTCAAGATGTTGTTATTCGTGAGGTAGACTGTAATACTTTGAGAGGGATTGAAACCTCTGCACTGAAAGATAACGACAAAGTAATCGAGGGGCTTGTTTCTCGAATTGCTGGTCGATTCACCTTACATGATATTGTTCATCCTGTGTCGGATGAGCTTATACTAAAGGCGGGTGATTTCATCGATAATCGCACGGCGGAATATATCGAGGAAGAAGGGGTTGAAACGGTAACTATTCGTTCTGTATTGACTTGTGAAACCAAGCGCGGAGTATGTACGAAGTGCTATGGTAAGAACCTGGCAACGGGTCGGATTGCTGAAGCGGGTGATGCAGTAGGTATTATCGCAGCCCAGTCGATCGGTGAACCCGGTACACAGTTGACACTTCGTACCTTCCACACCGGTGGTACGGCTTCTGTAACCAAGACAGAATCTGAGATCAAATCGAAATTTGACGGTAAGATCGAGTTCGATAGCATGCGTGTTACATCTACTAAGGACGAATCCGGTACAGCACAGAATGTAGTTCTAGCACGTACTGGTGAAATCAGAATTGTAGATCCTGAATCAGGTAAGCAATATGTTTCTCACCACATCCCTTATGGTGCCACTCTTTTCGTGAAGGATGGAGCTAAAATCTCTAAAGGAGATAAGATTTGTGAATGGGATCCATTTAACGCGGTTATTATCTCAGAATTTGGCGGTATTGCCAATTTTGAAGGGATTGAAGAAGGGGTAACGTTCCGAGTAGAGAAAGATGATCAGACGGGTCACGCCGATAAGGTGATCGTTGAATCTAAGAATAAGCGTAAGATCCCAGTGATTAAGATTGTTAGCCCAGCAGGTGAAGAACTGAGAAGTTACAACCTACCAGTGGGGGCTTACATCTCAATTGATGATGGAGCAGAAGTGAAGAGTGGTCAGAAGATTGTGAAGATTCCACGACGATTGGGTAAAATCCAGGATATTACGGGTGGTCTTCCAAGGGTAACTGAACTCTTTGAAGCACGTAATCCATCTAACCCTGCAGTGGTATCTGAAATTGATGGTGTAGTAGCCTTCGGTAAGATCAAGCGGGGTAATCGCGAGGTGATTGTGACAGCTAAGGACGAACAAAAACGTAAGTATTTGATCGGACTTTCTAAGCACATCCTGATCCAAGAAGGTGACTTCGTAAGAGCCGGGACACCACTTTCTGATGGTGCTACAGCTCCTAGAGATATCCTAAACATTAGAGGACCAGCCGCTGTACAGCAGTATTTGGTAAATGGTATTCAAGAGGTTTACCGTTCACAGGGTATTACGATCAACAATAAGCACATTGAGGTAATTGTACGCCAGATGATGCGACGTGTTCAGATCGAAGATCCAGGTGATACTTCCTTCTTGGAAGGAGAAGCGGTAGATAAGTTTGAATTCTTGGAAGTGAACGATTGGATCTTTGACAAGAAGTTCGTTCTTGAAGGAGGAGATTCAAATCGATTGCGCCCAGGACAATTGGTTACGCTTCGCCAGTTAAGAGAAGAAAACTCTTACTTGAGGCGTAATGACAAGAAAGTTGTCGAATACCGTGATGCTGTAGCTGCAACTTCTAGCCCACTATTGCAAGGTATTACTAAGTCTTCTTTGGGAACTCGTAGCTGGATCTCAGCTGCTTCTTTCCAGGAAACGACGAAAGTACTAAGTACTGCAGCAATCGCGGCGAAAGTAGACGGCCTGCAAGGATTGAAAGAGAATGTAATTGTCGGTAAGAAGATTCCTGCTGGTACAGGTCTACGTCGATTCGACAACGTTTTCGTTACCACGAAGGAGGCGCAAATGGCTTACGAGTCTCGCCAGACACAATTAGAAGGAGTTGATGATATGGACTAGCTTTTGCTAGTACTAATTATCTCTTAGATACATGAGAAAAGCCTTTGAAGAGCAATCTTCAAAGGCTTTTTCAGTTTTGTCTTTACCTCTATGTCGGGTCCAAGTGGTTAGATATAAAACAGCGCCATAGGTGACTAGGACTTCAATAAGTCAGCACCTGCTCTTTCTCCGTATACGGCCATGTATTTGGCAATGTACTTGCCAATCACATCAAACTCTAGATTAACTCGATGGCCTGCTTGTAAGTGCTTGAAGGTGGTATGCTCAAAAGTATAAGGAATAATGGCTACAGAAAAATGCGATTTATCAGCCTCTACCACTGTAAGGCTTACCCCATTGATGCAAATGGATCCTTTATCCACTAAAAGATGTTCTGGAGTGGGTTCATATTCAAAGTGGTAATACCAACTACCATCCAACCCCTCTACCTTGGTGCAAAGCCCGGTAGTGTCTACATGTCCTTGTACCATATGCCCATCTAAGCGACTTCCCGCGACCATGGCTCGTTCCAAATTCACCTCATCACCCACCTTTAGTTGACCCAGATTAGACTTGTCCAGGGTTTCCTGAATGGCAGTCAAGGTGTGCTGCTGCGGACTCAAGGCTACAACGGTCAGGCAGACTCCATTATGAGATACACTTTGATCGATCTTTAATTCGTCGGAGATGGGGGAGGAAAAGGTGAAATGTACGTTACTACCTTCCTTTTCTATCTGCTCTACCTTTCCCAAGGCTTCAATAATTCCGGTAAACATAATTTTGTCTCGTAAAGTTTTTGAATGGTAGCCAGGGCTGAAGCGCTTCACATCACTACTCTAACTTGTGAGAACTCCGCGTGGCTTTTGATGTATTATATAAATGAATAAGCCAGTGCAATCGTTCAAAGATACACTGGCTTATTCATTAGAATTACTGCTTTAGACAATCATTTTATTTTCCTTTGGCAGCAACCCCTACTTTTCCGATGCTTAATCACCTCGCAACAGCTCAATGTAGCCGCTTAAGATATCAGGTGATTCCGTTATACCAGAGACTCGCCTTTCGAATATGACACAGGTGTAGTAGTAGGTCCCACTAGCAAGGTCATCTCCCGCTTCGTTCTTACCCTCCCAGTTCAAATTAGGATCTGAAGTTTCGAATACCAATTGTCCCCATCTATTAAATACCTTGAACTGAACACTCTCAATGAAGCAGAATGGATAAGGTACAAAGACATCATTCCTGCCATCATTGTTAGGGGTAAAAGCATTTGGCAGACTGTAGGTCGGACAATTGTCTACACAGAAGGTATTACTGAAGGCGCTGGTATTACCCAAAGAGTCGTAAGCTACCATTTTGTAGCAGCCGGCAATGCCAATTGGCGGTTTATGTTCAAATGAAGAGGTGAAGGAGTCATCGATTCTAACGATTTGCTCAAAGTTGCCATCTTCAGTTGGAGCATAGAAGATATCAAAGCCAGCTACATCTCCACCGACTTCAGGACAGAGCTCCGCAGGGCTGATCCAGTTGATGGTATTGAACAGAAGCTCCTCATCGGTACAATCAATTTCGGTATCACAAACATTAGACACCGTTAGTTCCGGTGGACATGGAGGTACATCATCCATTGGTATAGAGCAAACCTCTTGAGAGTTATTGATGATAGGAGAGATCACCCCATCTACTCCATAGGAGCCTACACTGATGATTTTGTAGCAGTACTCCGTTCCATTGGAAAGGCCAGTATCAAGATAGCTGGGCTCTGTAGTTGTGCCAATAGTATCAAAAGTCCCGCCTGCATTTTCTCTCAATACTAAGTACTGGAAATTATCCCAGGGAACTAGTTCCGTCCAACTCAGATTATTTGCGTTGTCAGTGGGTGCTATGCTAAGATAAACGGAGGAGGCTCCATTGGTCGACCCTAGAAGATCGTCCTCGTTGATGTAGAAATTTACCTTGTAGCTATAGGACTCATCGACGGTATTCAGTCCCTCATCCACAAAGCAGGTATCATTAGCTTGCGCAAAAAACTCACTGGTAAATTGCACACCTATTGATTGGAAGTCAGCGTCATTTTCCGTTTGTCCAGTCGCTCGTAGCACCTCATAAACATAAGGCCCTGGATTCAGTATGGTATCTAGATCACCCACCTTGGGTTTGGACCAACAGACTTCCATGAGCCCATCGGCCGTAGAGGTGGTCTGTACATCTACATTCGTGATCAATGGGACATCTCTATTTAATTGTACACAAACTTCCGCTGAAGCCAAACTCTGTGCGCCATTAAATGTATATAGCCCACCAGGAGTGGTCTGTGCAAACTCTCCCAGGATTCTATAGCAATAAGTTCTGCCTCTATCTACGGTTTGATCTAGGAAGTAATACCTCTCGTCCACCACATCCTGTATTGGGACTGGTGTAAGTTTCGTGTAACCTTTGCCTTCCAAGCCAGGATCGCAGGTATCCAATGGGAAATTATTGCTTCCTTCCCTGCGCCAAACGGTAAATCCTCGGAAGTAGTCATCCGTTGCATCCTCACAATCATAAGGACGTTCCCAAGTGACTTCTACCTGCCCGGCACCGGCCGATGCCCTCACGTCTTCTGGAGGCGGACCTACCACCTTAATTCTTACCGTCTTCAAGGTAGCCAAGCCACTGGTGTCCCCGAAGAAATTATCTACTGCTCGGAACACAACCGAATAATATTGATCAAAAATGTGATCGCAAGTCGTCTGCCAGGTAAAGACTTTCGTAACCGGATCGTTTTGGAAGGTATTATTATTAGGCAAGAATGTGGCTGGCGAGTTTGGAACCTCGAAAGGTCCACCCAAGGCAGTCAATCGCACTCGTTGATCGGACTCAAATAATGGAGCCGTTGCAACAACATTAATCTCTACCAGCTCTCCTGCTACTACGCAGATCTCTTCCACCGAAGTTTCGATTTCAGGTGGCTCATTTTCACACTCCTCAATGAGGATTTGCATATCACGAATGATGGTATCGAGAGGAATACCATTTCGATATTCCACGATGATCATGGCGTAATTGTATTCCCCGGCTCGCTGTGGGGAATCCCATACTATGTCACCTGTTACCTCATCAATGGTGAAGTTATTATTCACCCCTCCACTGATGTCTTCTGGAAAATCATAATTAGGAACGGGTAAACGTACATCTTGCTGAGGAATGAATGTGTGATAGGATAAGCTATCTCCATCCACGTCAAAGGCATTCGGATTATGGGTGAAAGTTTTCCCTACACAACCAATATCGATTGGAGGTTGTAAGAGTACCGGGGTATTATTACAACCTTGAAACTGAGGATTGGGAAAAGTATATCTTGTTTCTATATGAAATTTGACCTGATCAGAGTTGGGAAAGTTTACGTTCAAGATACCAGCGTTCCGGTTAGGGTCGGTCATGGATAGAACGTAAGATCCTCTGGAAAGATAAGTATGGAAGGCCTGATAGATATTGAATTTCGTATCATTTTCCAGCACGACTCCTTGCGGCGGGTTACCTGGACCATTGGCACGGGCTACGCGCTCACATTGCCCGTCTCCCCAGCATAAAGTCAGCGTATCCCGGTCAGCTGGCCGGCTACTTGCCTTGGTGTAAGTGACAATGGTAGCTCTAATGGTCAAACTTTCCGTACAATCGCCAATTTGTTCTACTGTGATTTCTCCGGCTCTGTTGTGTGTCGCCCAAGAGGGAGCTACAGCAATGAACAGACCCAAAATGGTAAGTAGTGTAAGGCGTAGTATACTGACGTTGAAGAGCTTTAATAAATCAAATGACCTTCTAGTGCAGTATATACTGACCAAGCTGTTTTGAGCCTTTCTCAAGCCGGCTTGCGTCATGTGTATATTCTCTTTTGGCATCATTCCCTTGTACTTTTGTCGAGCTGAGCTTTAATGCATGTTTGGAGGAGAAGCTTAGCACTTTGGTTAGCAAGGGAACTTGGCCGTGAAAGGGGCATCATTCCTGCTGGCTTTAGCCTATGCTCAGCTATCCGACAAATTAATTAAACTTACGGAAAAACGCTAACGTTTCTCATGGCATGTCCCTCTTCAGAACGCAGAATCAATTGAAATTGTTTCTAGCAGACACTAATATAAGCAGCTGCCAGAATTAGTCTCCGCGCAGGAGTTCAATGAATCCGCTCAGTATGATCGGAGCTTGTTCCGTGCTGGAAAAACGATTTTCAAACACAGAGCAAGTATAATAATAGGTGCCGCTAGCTAACGCTTGCCCGTTGAGGTTGGTTCCATCCCAGTTGATACCTGGATCTGTAGTCTCAAAGACCAGCTGTCCCCAACGGTTAAAGGCCTTAAATTGAATGCGGCTTATGAAGCAATAGGGATAGGGTTTAAAAAAGTCATTTTGTCCGTCTCCATTAGGTGTAAATGTATTAGGAAGATCATAAAACGGACAATTATCGACGCAAATTGTATTGCTGAACTCACTTTCATTGCCCAGCGTATCGCGCGCTAGCATCTTATAGCAGCCTGATAAGCCAGTGGGCGGCTTGTGTTCAAATTGATCCGCATTAGGATCATCAATACTAGCGATCAACTCAAAAGCTGCCTCGGCTGCTGGAGCATAATAAATGTCGAAGCCCGCTAAATCTCCGCTTTCTGCTGGACATATGGTGAAGGGAGATTCCCATGAAAGGGTATTGCTGAGGTCTGCCTCATTCTTACAGTCAAAGCCACTGTCGCAGACATTCGAAACGGCTAAGGTTGGAGGGCAGGTAGGAACATCATCGAAGGGGCTCGCACAAACTTCCTGCGAAAAGTTAATCAAGGGCTCAGCGATATTATCGATTCCATAAGAGCCTTTTCCTTCGACTTTGTAGCAATATACCTCTCCATTGTCTAGACCCTCATCGCGGAAAGTAGAGGATAGTGTGGTCGTTAAGGAATCAAAACCTCCACTACTGTTTTGCCGGTAGATCGTATACTCATAATTATCCCAAGGAACCAAAGCGGTCCAACTCAATTCATTGGCTTCGTTAGTCGGAGCTACGGTTAAGAAGATGCTGGAAGCTGGAGGTGTCGGACCAAGGAGCAGATCACCATCCACATAGAAGTTCACCTGATAAGAATAGGCATTTTCTACTGTATTGAGTCCACTATCCGTGAAACAGGTATCATTTGCGGTGGCAAAGAATGGGCTGCTAAATTCAACACCAATAGTTTGAAAATCAGCTTCATTATCCGTCTGTCCATTTGCTCTTAAGACCTCATATACATATGGACCAGGATTGCTAATGGTATCTAAGTCCTCGACTTGTGGTTTAGCCCAGCATACCTCAATATCACCAGCTATGGTCGAGGTACTCAATACATCGACTTTTGTCAAGAGGGGTACATCTTGATCGGATTGAACACAGACTTCGATAGAAGGTAAACTTTCTACCGGATTGAAGGAGTAGAGTCCGCCGGGAGTGGTTTGAGCGAATCTGGCAAGAATTCGATAGCAGTAAGTTTTTCCGGCCTCGATATCTTCATCCAAGTAGCTATAGCGGCCATCAGTAATGGTGAGGATAGGTATAGGGGTAATTCGAGTGTAACCACGCCCCTCCAGCCCGGGTTCACATTCATCGATGGCAAAATTATTGCTTCCCTCACGCCGCCACACGGTAAAGCCTTGGAAAAAGTTATCAGCAGCTTGATCACAATCATAGGGGAGCTCCCAAGTGATCAAATTGGTGCCCATATCTGCTTCCAGCTGTACCCCTTCTGGAGGAGGGCCTACTACCTTTATCCTAACGGTCTTTAATGTAGCTAGACCTGTACCATCCGGGAAGAAATCATCAACGGCCCGAAATACTACGGTGTAGAATTGATCGGAAATATGTTCGCAAGTAGTTTGCCACCTAAAGAACTTCGTTACTGGATCATCTTCAAAATCATCGGAGGCGGGAACAAAGCTTGCTGGCGAAATAGGTTCGGTAAAGGGTTTCCCCGTTGCTCCTAATTTCACTTTCTGATCGGTTTCAAAGACCGGTGCACCTGCATTAACTTCAATCTCAACAAAGTCTCCCGCTATAACACAGATCTCTTCGATGGATGTTCGAAGATCAGGGGGCTCATTATCACACTCCCGGACCAGGATTTGCATATCACGAAATACAGTGTCTAATACGATCCCATTTCTATAGGAAACGATGATAATGGCTAGGTTGTACTCTCCGGCCTTTTGAGGGGCATCCCAGACGATGTTTCCCGTCCGCGTATCGATGGTCAATCGATTATCTGGACCGGCGTTGATCTCATCCGGAAAACTATAGTTAGGGACGTCTGTCCGCACATCCTGTTGTGGAATGGCAAAATGATAGGACAAACTATCATCGTTGCTGTCAGAGGCAGCGGGATTATGGGTAAATACTTTTCCCACACAACCGATATCTACAGGGTCTTGCAGTAAGACTGGAGTATCATTGCAACCTTGGAATTGTGGATTGGGAAAGGTATAACGGGTTTCAATATGAAAACTAATCTGTTCCGAATTGGGTGGATTGACATTGAGAATACCTCCATTTCGGTTTTGGTCAGTCATGGAGATTACGTAGGATCCCCTTGAAAGGTAGGTATGAGTCGTTCTATAGATATTTCTCTTGATATCATTTTCTAGGAAGGTACCCTGGGGGGGATTGCCAAAGCCATTGACACGCCCTACTTTTTCGCATTGCCCATCTCCCCAGCAAACCGTGACTGAATCCCTATCGACATTTATTCGGCTGGCTTTAGTGTAAGTTACCACGCTGGCTTCTATGGTCAGACTTTCTGTACAATCCCCAACTTGTCGAATGGAAATTTCACCAGCCCGATAGTGGGTGGCCTGAAGAAAACTGGGAATAGATAGTAGCACCCATGCAATAAGGATGCATAGAAAGTTTGGATGAAGGGCGTTTCGCATTATTATAGATTGAACTATACCTAATTTATCTATTCTTACAAAATAATGCTAGGCGCGGTTCTGTACTATCTTATGATATGTTTTTAGCTGACAAAGTTTCTGCTCGAAGCTGTGTGAGGCATTCTCGCAGCCCGACGCTCCAATGCGGGATGCTAATACTAAAATGTTGCTTGATCTTTTCTTTATTCAAAACACTAAATGGGGGCCGTTTGGCAGGAGTAGGGTAGTCCTTAGATTCAATCGGATAAACCTGACAATTGATGCCCTCCAGCTGGAAGATGGTAACGGCAAAATCGTACCAACTGCAAACTCCCTCGTTGCTATAATGAAAGATACCGTTGATGTCAGCGGCCTTAATCTGGCCTTGATGAATTCGATCAATGATCTGCAGAAGAGTCTTGGCTAAATGTCGGGCGTACGTAGGCGTTCCAATCTGATCAAAGACTACATTTAGAAACTCTCGATCTCTTCCTAGGCGAAGCATCGTCTTTACGAAGTTGTTACCGAAAGCGGAATAGACCCAAGAAGTGCGGATGATCATAACTGGGCTATGGGCCGCCTGAGCCACTCCTTCACCGGCCAACTTTGTTCTGGCATAGACGCTCTGCGGAGAAGTAGCAGCATCTTCCTTGATGGGCCTGGGTTGATCGCCATGATAGACGTAATCCGTGGAAAGATGAATGAAAGGGATTTGATGACTAGCACAAGCTTTAGCTAAATGCCGGGGACCCTCTATGTTTATTTGGCTAGCTTTTTCGGCTTCACTCTCTGCCTTGTCAACGGCAGTGTAAGCGGCGCAATTGATACAAAAGTCTACCTCGTGCTGCTCAAACCAGTTAAGAACTGCCTCTTCGTCAGCGATATCAAGGCCGAGGCGATCTAGTCCGATCAATTGAAACTGAGGGAATTCGGCAGCCAGGTATTGCAATTCCTGCCCCACTTGCCCAGCCGCACCAGTGATAAGAATTTGAGGCTTTCGCATAGTAAAATTGGTGTTTAGGAGTAATTAACCTACGGATTCAGCACTCAAAAATTTACGATGCTGATTAAACAGGGGCAGTTGATGATCTTTTTCTGAAATGACAAGATCAGCATGCGGGACTTTCCAGTCAATGTTTAGTTTTGGATCGTTGGATATAATTCCTCCTTCGTGTACACGGGAGTAGAAGTTATCGCACTTGTAACAGAAAATAACGGTTTCGCTAAGACAAACATAACCATGTGCAAAACCTCGCGGTACGAAGAGTTGCTTTTTGTTTTCAGCGCTTAGGACAATGCTAAAAGACTGACCATAAGTAGGAGAATCTTCCCTAATGTCAACTACCACATCCAAAACCTCACCTTCTACAACACGAACCAACTTTGCCATATCAAAGGGGGGAATCTGGTAATGCAAACCACGTAATACACCAAATGAAGACTTGGCCTCATTATCCTGGACAAAGGTGGCATCTATACCTGCTTCTTTAAAGGTATTTTCGTTGTAGCTTTCATAGAAATAACCTCGGTAATCCCCCCATACCTTTGGTTCAAAAACAGTAAGTCCGGGCAAGTCAGTTGCTGTAAATGGCATTGTGTACTTTTTTCCGAGAAGTAAACTCTCAGTTAGGTGAAATAATCTGTTCGTCCCATGGATCAAAAACCATTCACAGCAAGCCCTAGGCCTTATTTATTTCTGAAAAATACGGAAATAGGTACTCCTGTGAAATCAAAGTTTTTGCGAAGTTGATTTTCTAAATAATTGCGGTAGCTCTCCTTGATGTGCTTCGGACTGTTGCAAAAGAATGCAAAAGCCGGGTAGTAAGTAGGCAACTGCGTTACATACTTGATCTTTATAAAACGCCCTCTATAGGCGGGAGGTGGTGTGCGTTCGATCGCTTCTAGCATTATTTCATTCAGCTCCGAGGTCTTAATCTTCCGTTGACGGTTTTCATAGACGGCTAAAGCAGCTTCGATAGCTTTGAAGATCCGCTGTTTCTCCAGCACAGAAGTAAAGATGACCGGGACGTCATTAAATGGAGCTAGGCGATTGCGAACTTCTTTTTCAAAATCGCGCGCCGTATTGGTTTCCTTCTCCACTAAGTCCCACTTGTTTACGAGGATTACAACACCTTTGTTGCGTTTTATCGCAAGCCGGAAGATACTTAGGTCTTGTGCTTCGACACCCGTCTGCGCATCGATTAAAAGCATGCAGACATCCGCCTCATCTAGGGCTTTGATGGCACGCATGACCGAGTAAAATTCGAGGTTCTCATGAACCTTGGTTTTTTTTCGAATTCCCGCCGTATCAATTAGAAGGAACTCTTTGCCGAATTTATTGTATTTGGAGTGAATTGAGTCGCGGGTGGTTCCCGCAATATCCGTCACGATATTGCGATCTTCTCCTAGTAAGGCGTTGGTTAAGGATGACTTCCCGACATTGGGTTGACCCAAAATTGCGATTTTGGGGATGTCGCTTTCCAATTCCTCTTCCTCTTCAATCTTTTCAGTAACGGCATCAAGCAATTCCCCTGTTCCGCTTCCGGTTACGGAGGAGAGAAAGTAGGTTTCTTCAAAACCCAGGCTCCAAAATTCATTGGCCTCTAACTGCCGTTGGTGATTGTCCACTTTATTTACAGCTAGGATCACCTCTTTATCTGATTTCCGGAGGAGTTCTGCTACTTGCTCATCTAGATCTGTAATGCCAGTCGTTACATCTACCATGAAGATTAACAAGGTGGCTTCTTCGATCGCAATCCTTACTTGAGATCGAATAGCTGCTTCAAACACATCTTCAGAATTTTGTACAAATCCTCCTGTATCAATGACAGTAAAGTGCTTCCCATTCCAAAAACTAGCCCCATACTGTCGATCCCGAGTAACACCACTCGTATCGTCAATAATGGCTTGTCTTTCGCCGATCAGGCGATTATATAGGGTGGATTTTCCCACATTCGGCCTCCCCACTATGGCTACTATATTACCCATGCTAATGATTTAGAGCGCAAAAATACGAAAAGGCTAGGCTTTAGGCAATATTTGCTGGAAAGTGAACCACTTATCGCCAACCTTTCCTGCTTACAATTTTTCCCCTAAACCCTTATCTTGTTTCTGAAACCTAAAAATTCAATATGTATGAGACCTTTAATTCTATTGATGGCCTTGGTCATCAGCCTACCTGCATTGCCCCAAAATGTAGAAAACAGTACCTGGCAGATTCCTGCCACCGATATTGATCCCGCTAATTATTACGGTGTTACTTGCGCCAATGGAATGATTGGCCTAGTATCCTCTCCGAATCCGATGGAGGTAAGCGCAGTTGTACTCAATGGGGTGTACGATTACTACCAAAGAGGGCGCGTGTCGAATATCTTGAAAGCCTTCAATCATGTGAATATGTGGATGAACGTTGATGACCACCGCCTGGATCGCTCCAACATCAGCAACTTTGCACAGACTTTGGATATGAAGGAAGCCGCCTTAGTGACAACCTTTGATTTTGGTGAGAAACTTAGCGTAAAACACTCCTTGATGGCTTTACGGCACTTACCCTATACGGCGATGTCTATTGTGGAAGTTACCGCAAAAACGGATCTTGAAATAACTGCTGCAAGTGTTATTCAGGCACCCAATCACCTGAAAGATGTTCGGAACTACTACAGTGAAATAGATCGTCCACATGTGAAAATTCCATTGCTTACCTCAGTAGCTGAGAGTCCCTCTGGCAAGCACAAAGTGGCGGCATCCAATAGCTTTATCTTTCCAGAGTCTCATGGACAGGAACCCCAGCTAATCCACGAAGACTGGGATTACGATATGCATTTGGCAAAGTTTCGGAAAAAGCTAGAAGCCGGCACGACTTATCAATTTAGCCTAGTGGCTTCCACTACCTCGACGGAGCATTACGAAGATCCGCATAATGAGGCGGAAAGACTAACCATATTCGCCGCATTGGAAGGCACTGATCGACTCTTAAGTAGGCACCGACAGGCTTGGAATGAATTGTGGGAAAGCGATATCGTGATTGAAGGAGATGATCAGGCTCAGCGAGATGTGCGTTTTGCAGTATATCACTTGTACTCCTTTGCCAGGGAAGGGACGGCTTACAGCCTCTCTCCGATGGGGCTTTCCGGTCTAGGTTACAACGGGCACGTCTTCTGGGATACGGAGATATGGATGTATCCGCCCTTATTGATCCTACAACCCGATATCGCCAGGTCGATTCTTGAATACCGCTTTGAGCGACTAGAGGCTGCCAAGCAAAATGCCTTTGCCCATGGATACAAGGGGGCTATGTACCCTTGGGAATCAGCTGGGGACGGATCTGAAGACACCCCCGTGTGGGCTTTGACAGGGCCATTTCAGCACCATATCAGTGGAGACATTGCCTGGGCCTGCTGGAAGTATTACCAAGTAACAAAAGATAAAGATTGGCTGAAAACTCGAGGGTATCCGATCCTGGAGGCCGTTGCCGATTTTTGGGTCAGCCGGGTAGAACCCAATGAGGAAGGGAAATACGATATCAAGAATGTGATTGGGGCCAACGAATGGGAAGAGAATATTGACAACAATGCTTACACCAATGGAATGGCCATTACCTGTCTGCGAGATGCGGTGGCTGCAGCGAAGGAACTAGGCTTGTCGCCCGACCCTGCCTGGAGCCAGGTAGCTGACAACATTCCCATTCTAAAGTTTCCTGATGGTACCACCCGAGAAAATGCGACCTATCAGGGGCAAATGATCAAGCAGGCTGATGTAAATTTGTTGGCTTTCCCCATGAAGATTGTGACAGAAGAAAGCCAGATCCGCAAGGACTTAGCTTACTATGAAAAACGTATGTCTCCTAATGGACCGGCTATGGGATTCTCCGTACTGGCCACGCTCTATGGACGCCTAGGAGAAGCTGAAAAGGCTCATCAGTTTTTTACCCAGAGCTATCAGCCCAATAAGGTACCACCTTTTGGAGTGATTTCTGAGACCGCAGGTGGGACTAATCCTTACTTTGCCACTGGGGCCGGCGGGATGTTGCAAGCCGTACTCTATGGACTGGGAGGTTTGGACGTTGGGGATCAAGGAATTGAGCAGCAAAAAACCGTTTTGCCGAAGAATTGGAAATCATTGACAATGAAAGGATTGGGGGTAGAAAAGAAGACCTTCTCCGTCAAGTGATATAATGAGTTATAGAGGAACTAAAAATTAAAAATATTCGTTATATTTAATACGGGGCGTCTGTCTTAGGAAAGTGGCGCCCCTCCTCACACCGCAACCTCTATTTCTGAATACAAACCCTGTTGTATGATCTCATTAAAACCTGCGCTCCAATCCGTCCTACGGATCACCTTCCTTTTGACGCTAACGTACACATTGGGCACCGCTCAACCGACAACCATCTTCAATGTCTTTTTTGACTTGGACAAAGATGAGCTAACTGTTGAGGCTACTAATCAGCTTTACGGGGCCATTGGTAATTTGCCGAAGGCAGAGGCCTATCGAGCCGTATTGATCGGCCACACAGATCAACAAGGTAGTCTTAGCTACAACCAGGATCTATCTGAACGTCGTGCCCAGACTGTGAAGACCTTTCTGGTCGAAAATGGCTTCGTTCCTGATCAGGTCGAATATTCTGGAAAGGCCTTTTTAGATCTGATGATTGATCAGGAAACGGAAGCAGCCTATGCTAAGAATAGAAGGGTATCTGTTATCCTTGAGAAGGACTACAGAAATGTACCTTCCAATTATTACTACCTAAATGCACAGCAGTCTACTTCGATCAAGGATGCCCGATCGGGAACCCAGATCGATATTCCAGCAGATGCTTTTACAACTGCCGATGGATCGTCTTATTCCGGAGAGTATGTTTTGATGTATCGGGAATTTCGAGATTTTGCTGATTTCATGGCTACTGATCTACCTATGAATTTTGATGGTGGCGAACGCGGCCATTACTACTTTAACTCCACAGGAATGTTTGAGATGCGAGCTTTCGCTACAGATGGAAGTGCATTAAAACTGCAAACTGGTAAATCAGTTGATTTGGCTTTTACTCAGTCACAGGTGGAAGCAGGGTCACAGGTTTGGCAGTTTAATGATGAGGAAAATCGTTGGCAAAATGGGGAAGACCAAGTCACCTTCACTAGGGAAAAGGAGAAGATACGGGTACCGGTCGATACCATTGATCGTTTGTTAGATAGCCTCTATCTGGGAGTGGTAGCAGAAACAGCCATTCAATCTGATGCTTTTTTAGGGCTATTGAATAAGGCTTACTCACGCATACCGGAGATCATTAACTCTACAGCGGCCTATTCTGATGGCTATTCACCGTTGCTTGATGGGAATAGTTTTAGAACCCGCTTCCGAGGCAGAAATGTCCGAAACCTTTATGCGGGAACCCATTACGTTGGACATCTGAATTCAACGGAGGTTTACAATAATCCCTTATTCTACAATATTGAGGTCCGTGAACTGGAAGAAACGCCCTCGGCTATCCTAGTCCAAGTGCAAGACCTGAGTGGAGAAAACCCAGAATGGGGGGCCTTGGCCGGAGCTAGCTGGAAGATTCGGAAAAAGGATTTGAAAGCCAAAAAACTGAATAAAGAAGAGTTTATATCTAAATATGCAGATGTTAGAATAACCCACCAAAAGAGAATGCGGCATTTCAGATTACAGCTTAAAAACGGGGATAAGGTTATTTCCTTACCGGCTGTATTAGTGAAGCTAGATAGTCAATACGCGAATCGTAAAGAACGAAAAATAGCTTACAATCAATATAGAAATGATCTTCGCGTCAGGCGGAAGGCCTTCGATCAAGCCTTGGAGCAAGAAGCGGAAGAGTTGAATTACTATCTCACCGCCCTCAAATTATTGCTGCCTAAAGATCTCGGATTGGATAGTATGGAGTACGCTTTTATGGAGACTGCTGTAGCGCAACACAAAATCCACTGGAAAGAATCCCGGATGAAGCGTTTCTATGACGACAGCGCAGGGAAGGATCCTCTGCGTATTGGTGGGCGTTCATTTCTGGTGGGACAAGCGGCATACTTAGAAAAGAATTACCTGAATCGGGCCATTTCGAAGGAGCATTGGATAGAATTACTTAAGGGATTTGATCCTCGCATTTCGTACGATTTGGTGACCTATGTTACTACCTACAAGGAACTTGGGAACCCGATTCCACGCTTCAATATTAGCACACTTGGTGTCTTCAATTTCGATGTATTGAAACGCTTTAAGGAAGAACAAGAGCTAATGGCAAGATTCAAGGATGAGGCAGGCCAAAGCATTGATTATGCGCGAGTAGAGGTGATCAATCACAGGTTGAATGGACTATTACGGTATAAGAAGGGAAAGATCCATTTAGATCTAAAATCCCCAAATACGCTAGTCGTTTATGCCAAAGATGGTCGAGTATTCTACCTGAAAGCAAAGGAATTGATGCAGCTCAATTTGAAGCATAAAGATGCCTATGCTTTTACCGTCAAAGATCTTGGCGATTATCGGGCTAAACCTTCTTTATTTAGAGAATTATTGGCCTACTCTGGAAACGGTTAGCCGAAAAGGTCTATTTGATAGCAACTGGCAGATCGGATTTGTTGTCCATCTGCCAGTTATTATTTCGTAAGCCATACATGCCGAATGGAAAGTCAGAAAAGGAGGCATTCCTAAACAAACTTCCTTAAATTCGCGGTGAATTACATTTTTAATCAAATCACCGGTGTTTATGAGGATTCTGTTTTTTTGCTTAGCGCTGGCAGGTCTGACGTTGATGGGATGCGAAAGTACTAATCCCAATTTTCAGGAAGAGGCTGCTGATCCAGCATTCTTCCATCGTTCCATGAAGAAACTAACAGATGTCATTGTTCATGATATCTTTTCTCCTCCTGTAGCAAGTCGAATTTATGCCTATCCTTCCATTGCCGCTTTTGAGGTTGCGGCGCATGGAGATAGTACCTATCAAAGCTTGGTCGGTCAATTGACGGACCTGGATGCACTGCCTCAACCGGAGGCAGGCCAAGAATATTGCTTTCCGTTGGCCAGTATCCAAGCCTTCTTAGCAGTTGGAAAAGAACTCATATTTTCTGTAGATAGCATCTCTGCTTTTCAGGAAAAGATCTATCAAGAGTTTGAGGCGATGAAGATGCCGAAGGCTGTATATAGTCGGTCCTTAGCGTATGGAGATGCCGTAGCTGCGGCGGTGCTAGAGTGGGCGAAAAAGGACATGTACAATGAAACCAGAACTTACCCGAAGTTCTCCATTCTTGACGAACCAGCCAGATGGCAGCCTACACCGCCAGATTACATGGATGGTATCGAACCACATTGGCGGGAGATTCGGCCCTTTGTCATTGACTCTGCACAGCAATTTTCTCCTCCACCTCCTACTCCTTATGATATGGATGAAAATAGCCTGTTCTATGAAGAGCTAATGGAGGTGTACAATGCCTTAAGGGAAGAGAAAGAAGAGCGTTTAGCTATTGCGGAATTCTGGGATTGTAATCCTTACGTTTCACACCATACGGGACACGTGATGTTTGCGACGAAAAAGATCACGCCGGGTGGCCACTGGATAGGGATTGCCAAATTGGCTTGTGAGAAAAAACAGACAGATTTTCTACAAACCATCGAGGCATACGCTTTGACATCTATAGCTTTAGCAGACGCATTTATTAGTTGTTGGGATGAAAAATATCGCAGTAATTTGATTCGGCCAGAAACCGTAATCAATCGCTATCTCGACGAAGATTGGGTGCCGGCATTGCAGACCCCGCCTTTCCCAGAATATACCAGCGGACATAGCGTAATATCTCGGGCAGCAGCCATTGCCCTCACCTCCCTTTTTGGCGATAACTTTGCTTTCGAGGATACCACCGAAGAGGAGTATGGCCTTCCCATGCGTTCTTTTACTTCTTTCAAGCATGCTTCAGAGGAAGCCGCTGTGAGCCGCCTGTACGGCGGAATTCACTATCGCCCAGCGATTGACAATGGGGTAGCGCAAGGAGAAAAGGTAGGAGAATTCATTGTAGCAAATTTGAAATTGAAAAAATAGATAGCAAGATGGGAAGCCGAAATAGGTGAGTGCTTAAGCCATTGCGAATTCCCATTTTCTTCTTTCTAGTTCGTGTAGATGCAATTGCAAAAAATCGGTCTATTCCTAGGCCCCATTCTGTTTGTTCTTCTGTTGATACTTCCTGTTCCCTCAGGCTTGGAGCCGGTCGCTTGGCGAGCCATCGCAATGGGGGCTTTCATGCTTGTGTGGTGGATTACCGAGGCAGTTCCGCTGCCTGTGACAGCTTTGCTGCCCATGGTACTGATCCCATTATTGGGCATAAGCGATATGAAAGCGGCCACGGCTCCCTATGCCAACCCGATCGTATTTCTGTTCATGGGAGGATTTATGATTGCGATTGCGATGGAGCGGTGGAATTTGCATCGAAGAATCGCTCTAAATATAGTCAGGATCACGGGGACCAATGCCAACCGAATTGTTCTTGGATTTCTTTTGGCAACGGGGGGGCTAAGTATGTGGATTAGCAATACAGCCACAACGGTAATGATGCTACCGATAGCCACCTCAGTGATTGACTTGCTGACCAGGGGGGATGCAAGAGATCAGTACAAGCCCAAACAAATTCGCAATTTTGCCTTAACCCTTCTATTGGGCATTGCCTATGCAGCGAATGTGGGAGGGACAGCCACTATCATCGGTACACCCCCAACGGTTGTTTTCGTAGGTTTTATGAAGGAGACCTATGGTGTGGAAGTGAGCTTTGCCAAATGGTTGGTGTTAGGACTGCCCTTTGCTGCGCTGATGATTGCGATCATTTATTGGGTCCTGGTCAAACTGCTCTATCCAAACCACATGGGACGGTTTGGGCACGCGCAACAATTGATTAGAGATGAGCTGGCAAGTTTGGGGAAGTTAAGTAAGGGGGAAAAGCGAATCTTGGTCATATTTATTAGTACGGCACTAGCCTGGATCATCCGACAGCCATTAGATAATCTTCTGCCTGGGATATCGATCAGTGATACGCTCATTGCGATGGCCGCCACCATCACGCTTTTCGTGGTGCCAGTGAACTTTACAGAAGGGCGTTATGTGTTGGACTGGAAAGATACGGAGCGTTTACCGTGGGGGATTCTGCTATTGTTTGGAGGAGGTTTGAGTTTGGCGGGGGCTTTGCAAAGGACGGGGCTGATTGATTTGGTTGGGCAGCAATTTGAAGCCGTCTCCACCACAGCTTTTTGGATCATGTTGGGATTGACTGCAGTCTCCTTGTTTTTGACAGAAGTAATGTCCAACTTGGCCCTAGTCGTTGTGTTCTTGCCCGTGG
>CAJXPD010000194.1 GCA_913057785.1 uncultured Lewinella sp.
CCAGTTCTGGGATGTCTCCCTCGTGGCTGACCGCGAGCCTATCCCGTCCCGCCTCATTCCCGCCTTCCCAAATCCTACAACCGGCATGGTACAGCTGGAGGGCGTATCGGATATTGCGGCGGTTGAGGTATACAATGCGCAGGGACAACGCCTGCGGGTACAGGTGCTTCCGACCAATACGAATCAAATAGACCTTTCAAGCTTTCCCGCTGGAACTTATACGCTGAAATTCTTATTGCCGGAGGGAATCGGAGTGAGTAGAGTGGTGAAGCGGTAAAGAACGACCTAAATACCTCATGTAACTATGCTCGGCCCCTGCACTTTAGCTGGAAGGGTGAACTTTGCACTTCTAGCTAAGTATGGATTTGTACGCTATAAAGGCTTACAATACTTTATAGCTTAGCTATCAACCAGCCTTAATCTTCCCTTTAGAAAGTCTTATCTGCAGGTTTCATCAGTGCAAATCTTCCGCCTAAATGGCGGTCCCTTAGCCTGCACTAATACTCTATTATTCAGCTCCTTTTTAGCAGGGATTTGGCCCCTTCCTTTAACCTTCAAATGGACATTATCACTCAAATTAACAACTGCAACTTTGTCCTTCAACTAGGTTTAGCGCTTACCCTTTGATCTCATCTTGTTCCTGTATGGATAGTTTTATCCATGCAAATTATAGCATTACTTGAAAGGGGCTTAAAATAATGTGTTTATGCCCCCTCTTGAAATGTAGGGATGGCGTTTTATTGTCGTAATTATTGAATTAAAATAGGCTTAAATAGATAGAAAAACGACTGCTTGTGTAACGACTCGGGAACTAATTGAATAAATAGATAGGTTGTAGTGTGAAGATTTTCAAGGAGTTTATCAGTTTGGCCTTGATAGGGTGTTATGTCTGGTCACATATGTGCAGCCTGTGATTTGTCGACCCGTTAAGACAGTTGAATTGAAATTGCTGTTCGTTACTTTAAAACTAAATCTTATGAGAAAAACAAAGGCCTATTTATGGGAGGGAGGAAAATACATGACGCCGTTCATGTTATTTGTCCTAGTGTGGTTTATGGTACCCGTTGATTATTCCTTCACGGTCACTAGCCGAGATGGAGTAGGGGAGAAGGATCCTACTAACTTATCAGAGGATGAACTTAGAGGGATGAAGGTGAACGTGATTGATACGGTTCTTCATTTAAAAGCGACAGATGAAATTCCTCTGTTTATCCAAGACTGTGGGGAAGTTGGATTCTACCGAGTGCAAGTTTCACAAACCTTAAGTGGTTTCGTGCTGCACACTCTAAGTCTAGGACGAAAGAGGAAGGTGAATGTAAAATATGTTTGTATTAAACCATCTCAAGATATAGCAGTACCATGGCTAGGACAACAGTAGTTTCATTCGACAACTGGAAGAATTTTCACGACCACGAACAGGGACCCGTGTCTAAATTCATGATGACTGAATTGTCGGATGATATCATGAGCAATACGCTCGATTTGTATAAAGATGCGGCTGCAGAAATTCAAAGGCTGCTCTTGGAAACGCACGAAAGTGGAGAGCGTTTCAGGGCCTTTGGTGCAGCTTGGTCCTTATCGAGTTTGCCCTATCAGAAAGACCGCATGCATTTTAATGAAGCCATGAATCTCCGTTGGGCTATCAGAAACAACTGGCATGATCCAGAAACAGCCTATCCAGATTCGCAGCTATTCCTTTTTCAATGTGGTAATACCATAAAAGAGGTATCAGCCTTAATGAAACGGCTAGGGAAATCGCTTCCTATCACTGGAGAAAGTAACGGCCAGACGATCGCTGGGGCAATCTCTACTGGTGTTCATGGTTCAGCTATTGACCAAGGAGGGGTTCAAGACTCTGTTGTCGGCCTGAACCTTATTATTGGGCCAAATCCTGAAGATGTCGTTTATGTGGAACGAGCTTCTCAACCTGCCTTGAGTACTGCATTTAGTCAACTCATTGGTGCCCGACATATTCGTGATGATGAAATTTTTAATGCAGCTTTGGTAGGGTTGGGTGCTTTCGGATTTATTCATGGGGTAGTGCTGAAATCTGTAGATATGTTCCATTTGCAACGGTATACTAAGGACATGGATCGGGAGGAGGCATTACAGTTGGCTGAAACTTTAGATTTTTCCAATACCACGTTGATCGAGGAACATGGGCACGGAACAAGGCCCTATTTCTTTATGTTTTACATCAATCCTTACCGAAAGAAGGGGGAAGAATTTGTGGCGGAGATGATGTTTAAGGTACCTAAACCAGGCCTTGAGGAAAGCGTCACGAAACCCATTCCAAGGGTAAAAAGCTTTAGGTTTAAGGAACTGACCACCTTGTTAAGTTGGTATGCCACAAATATAAATGTGGGTTTGACCTCCCTATTGGGCCTACTTCAGCAAGGTATTTTTCCTAAAGATGATAACGATGGGGAAATAGGTACCGTTGCTGAACACTTCTGGGATAGCTCCTATCAAGGAAAGGTATTAGCCGTATCTTTTGGCTTGGCCCAACAGGATATCCGACAGGCGATCGGAATTCTTACTGACCTAATGAGAACAGAGGGACCCATTCCTGCTCTGGCTGGGATTCGATTTGTCAAGGGAGGAGAGGCTACGATGGGCTTTACGCGCTTTGAGCAGACCTGTATCATGGAATTTGCCGGTGTACCATGGAAAGGGAGTAAGCACATTATTCCCCAAAATGAATTTATCCAACGCCTACATGATAGACTGAAGGCGGCAGATATTCCTTTCACCCACCATTGGGGGAAAATGTCCCATTGGGCCGCTGATGATCTAGTTAACTATATGTACGGCGAACGATTGAATCGTTGGAAGGAGGCCAGGTATACATTATTGCCAGCTGCTTTTAGAGAGGTATTTACTAGTGAATATTTGGATATGCTTGGACTGTCTGGTCCGCCCTCCAAGGATGGTGGGGATGATGATGCTCCAGCGGCTATTGCTTAGGAAAAGCGCCTGGTTTGATGTCTGGCCATCAACTGGGTGCTACGAATGTGGTATAGATCATCGTGACAGGAGAGAAAACTCGAAAACAAAAAAGGCAACAGCGCCAGAAATGCTGTTGCCCTTACGATAATACAGATAGTAGAACTATTTTGCCATGATTAGAAATCTCAACTGAAATCTGAAAGGGGAGATAATCTCTTGCAGGTCTGCTTCTAAGTCCTTTTTGCTAGCAATTTCCTTAATCTTGTCTTTGCCCTCGTGAAACTTTTCCTGTTTAAAGAACAGGAGGGCTTCATAGTAATCGATCCAATCTAGCAAATGAGCGTAAATCCCCTCCTCATCAGATAAGATCTTTGTTCTTAGGTTGAGGAGATCAGCATTAATGTCCTCTACATCCACCCTGGTGCTCAGCATTCCACTTACGGCAGAGTAAAACTGGAAGATCTCTTCTCGATCTTCTACCTTTTCAAAATTTGTTCGAGCTATTGCAAAATTGAGTCCTCTTTCTTCAGGACTTTGTTCCAGTCCATCCTCATAGGCTTTTACGGCAGCAACCAATTCCGGACGAGCATTCTCTGTGGTTGGAATGGTCTTAGTAAACGGTTCTAAGAATCGATTGTATAGCTGTTCACAGTCAGCAATAAGTATAAAGTTGTTGAGCGTTAGAAATCCTAGGGCTATAGTTAAGGTGGCAACTAGAATCTTGATCTTGTGTCTTTTGAGATATTGCCATTTAGATGAGGAATCTAATTTGCTAGTAGAGGTCGTACCATTGAGTTCTGTTAGTTTTTCTGATTTTAATGCCATTAGGGTTTCAACTGAGCTTAGCCAGTTAGGGTTATTGGCTACTTCATTAAGATTCTTAATTAAACGTGCATCCTTTTTCAAAGAGGGAGATGATTTAAGTGCAGCCTCAAGCTCCTCGCGTTCTGGCTCAGATAACTGCCCTTTGGCATACTTCAGTAATCTATCCTCCTGTCCGAAATGCTGGCTGCGCCTTTTTTTCATAGTACTAGTATTAGTATGTTATGGATTTAAAGTGCCGCATTTGAAATGCGCGTAAACCGGAAATGGGGTTTATACAGTCAAAACTATCTATTGACCATTCTTTTTGTCAAGTATCTTTCTTAGCCGCTTGAGAATTCTGAAGTGAGCTACATTAGGCTGTTTGATACCTAATTTTTTTCCGATATCCACTAGAGAGAGTTCCTCAAAATACCTGAGGTGGATAATTTCTTGATCGCGTCGACCTAAGGATTTGATATATTTACTAATGGTAATCTTTTCTTCTAGATTCTCCATCTCTTCTTCGAATGAATTGATTTCAATCCCTGCCTCTTGGATTAGACTCGATTCATCCTCTACCAGCACTTCTTTTTCCCGATATGGAGCTTTAAACTTTTTATGTCTTTCTTCCATATAGACATAGGAGCCTACAGTACGCAGGTATCCATAGAATTTCTCCTGATCCTGGTATTTGCCATTTCTCACCAATTCCTGAACCTTCATAATGGAAAGAACAACTACATCCTCCGCATCCTCGGCTGTTCCTCCTTTGAAGCGTACATCTTTGCGGATCCGTTGGCTGGCTTCGCTCTGATATATCTGTCGGAAGACTCGTTCATCACCGTCTAGAAAAGCTTGTAAAAATGAGTTCATTGGTATGTGATCTTACTTCCATTATGTGAACTTAGATCTCAATCATTACACCTTCGAATAAAAAAATTGAATTTTATTTTTGAAGACTGAAACTTATTAATGCCAATTTTATGTTAACGAAAAATTAAAATAATCGAAAATTATGGATTGACTTGTAACTATTTCGAAATTAAAGTTCATACTTATAATATAAGTAAATCTCCCCAGGCATATCCAAACAAAAATTAAGTCAGTCTTGACTTTTAGCCACCCACAGGCGGTGCGAAACACTATACTGTATTTTACTACAGTAATTGCCTGCCTTGAATAACCTTAAATCGAATGGCCGATTTAGGGTATTCATTGCCTTTATTCAGACTCGTCTCATATTAGTTTTTCCCTATGTAATGATCTTAAAAGATTGGCATTGGCATGTCTATGTTTAAGCTATGCTAGTGGTGGTTTCATTTAAGCAAGTGGTTAGTGTAAAGATGCCTCTAGCTGCTGGATGTCAATCTGACTTCGCACGGAATCAATAACAAAAACGTAATATGAAAGACTGGAAGCCAATCAAGTCTGTTCTACTGTTTCTACTACTCTATCCAATTGTCTTGGGTGCTAATATTAGAGAGGAACTGGGAGCAATTATTAAGGCTACAACCAACAAAGGGGAGGGGATACTGGCTAAGGTGGATACGGTTTTTACAAAAAAGTGGAAATCCAAAGGCATGAAATTCAGGTGGCATCGAAGTATCAAAGGAGCAAACGATTACAAGTTACTTGATGAAAAATGGGGGACTTATCATGTATTTGATATTGCTGCTACACCCGGCATTTGGTATGAATATAAAGTTGAGGTCAAAGGGAAAGGAAGTACGGCGTTCTTCCTGTCTCCCGCTGCTCCTGTTATAGGTTACCGACCACCCAGTACAACTAAGGCCATCGCTGCCATCTTCAATATGGCAGAGCCTTATCAATACAGAGGTGATATCTATATCGACTTTGATTTCAGAGATGGAAATGGTGGGTTCGTATTACCTGATAGCGCTGTCTACCACATACAGTATGATACAGAGGTGGATAGGAGTTGGGTGTTTGATTTGGGGGATGGATCGTCGAAGCCAGTTTTTGTTGAATTGGAAACGACGCAATCCAGAATTAAGATTAAGAAACTCCCAGGAATGAAGAAGATGGATATTTGTATCCGCATGATCAGCGATGGTGGGGTGTCACGCTTTTTCTGCAAAACCTTGGACCTACGGAAACTCCCAAATAAACGTCCTAAGGATATCGCTCTATTGGGACCGACACATCCTACCTTGGAGAAAGAAACCAGCGAAAAGGTCTTTCAGTTGCCTTATGGGAATCACAAAAGTGATCCTTTTAAGGAAGGAAAAAGATTGGCCAAACTGGTACCCTTTTCCGACCATGTCACGCGCCGTAGATCCCAAAAACAAAGAATAATAAGGAGAGTTTCCTAAGAACACTTATATTAGCCGCATCCAAACGACACAGAATCAAGAAACAAATCATAATCTTGGTTGGGGACTTGCCTTCGGGTAAGTCCCCTTCTTTTTTTATTGTACTTGCTTCTCCATGATAAAGTTCCGTAAGACTACGCCAAATCGTAGAACTTCATTTTCTCTGATCAATTTATAACCGCGCTTTTCAAAAAAGGGTCGGGCGGTAATACTCGCCGCTAATTCAATGGTATTCCCACCGTTTTTCAACACTTGTTGCTCTAGCAGCTCTACCAGTTTGGTGGCCACGCCTTGTCCCTGAAAATCTTTGTGGGTGTAAACCATGTCAATATTGTGGCCGTCTGCTTCTAGATTGGCGAAGCCGGCGAGTTGGCCATCGATCTCGGCGAGCAGGGTGTGCTGCCGCAGGAAGCGTTCTTGCCATTGCTGGAGATCAGGGGGGTGGCTAGGGACCCAGGCTTCGACTTCTTCGGGTGTGTAATGTTGGAGGTTGACAGAATGTACGGTGCTGTAGAAGAGTTGGTAGACCGCGGCGGTGTCCTCAGGTCTGAAAGCGCGGATGAGCATAGGGATAGGGGATATAGGAAGAGAGGCACGAGCTGAGCCATGCCTCTCTAGTTTTCTATTTTACAACGAAACCATTTCCAATGGTATCATTGGGACGAACAAAGCTGAGTTTGCCCTCGTCGTTTTCGGCCATCAAGATCATGCCTTGAGATAGAACACCACGGAGCTTTCTTGGAGCTAGGTTGGCAACCAACACAATTTCCTGCCCAACAACCTCTTCTGGCTTGTACTGCAAAGCAATACCTGATACTACAGTTCTTTGTTCCATCCCTAAGTCCACGGATAACTTCAACAGTTTATCCGCTTTTGGAATGGCTTCGGCAGCGGTGATCGTTCCAGTGCGTAGATCTAACTTGACAAAGTCGTCAAATTGGATCTCCTCCTTAAGAGGTTCTCTCTCTGGTCCTTTTTCTGCGGCTAAGATCTCTTCCAGTTTGTTCTTCTGGCGATTAACGATCTCAAGGCGGCTGGTGTCTCTGCGATCATTGATCTTAGGGAACAGCACCCCAGATTGTCCAACTTTATGCCCTGCTGTTACCAGTGCTTGCCCTGCCTTTACCTGATCTAGGACAGTTTGTAGATCGCCATTGGCGGTGGGCCCCAATCCCAAGAACGCGCGTATTTTAGGACTGGTGAACGGAATGAATGGCTCACACAAGATGCTCAGCAGACTAGCAATCTGTAGGCAAATGAATAAACACTCTTTGACGATCTCACTATCTGGATCCTCCTTCCAAATCTTCCAGGGAGATACATCTTGCAAATAGGTGTTGCCATAAGAAGATAACTCCATTAAAGCCAAGGCGGCTTGCTTAAAGCTAAAGGCATCTAATTCTTGAGTGAGCTTATCTACGATTGCGATAGCGTCGGCTAATTTATCCTTCAGGTCAACATCAATTTCCGGTGCCACCCCATCGTAGTATTTATTGGTCAATACAACCACACGATTCAGGAAATTACCCAGATTGTCGGCCAACTCCTTATCATAGAATTCAATGAATTCATCCCATTTGAAGTCACTATCGCGATTCTCTGGAAGATTCCGAAGCAAGGCATACCGCAAGGCATCTTCCTTGTTGGGGAAATCTTTAAACGCTTCCAAGTATTCATGCTGCTCGATACCCCAGCCCCTAGACTTTGAGAATTTTTGACCCTCAAAATTTAGAAATTGATTAGCTGGTACGTTTTTAGGCAAGGCATAATCGCCGTAAGCCTTCAGCATGGCCGGAAAGATGATACAGTGGAATACTATATTATCTTTTCCAATAAAGTGGATCAACTCCACATCGTCCCCTTTCCAGTATTCTTCCCAGTCTTTGCCATTATCAAGGGCCCACTGCTTGGTCGAGGAGATGTATCCAATAGGAGCATCAAACCAAACGTAGAGTACTTTCCCTTCGGCACCTTCTAGCGGCACGGGAATTCCCCAGTCTAAGTCTCGGGTAATGGCTCTTGGCTGCAAGCCACTGTTTAGCCAAGAAAGGCATTGTCCCAAAACGTGTTTCTTCCACTTTTTGGCATCATGATGGGCGACTCCATCTACGGTGCCATCCGAAATCCACTCCTTTAGCCACTCCTCATGCTTATCCAGCTTGAAATACCACAACTTTGTTTCTTTCAAGATGGGGCTTTTCCCGCTTAGCGTGGAAACCGGATTTATCAATTCAGTAGGGGAGAGGTCGGAGCCACAATTTTCACACTGATCACCATAAGCTTCGGGATGACTGCAACGTGGACAGGTACCCTTTATGTAGCGATCAGCTAAAAACTGATTGTAGTCCTCATCATAATACTGCTCGATGGTTCGTACCTCGAATTCATCTCCCTTTTCGTGCAGCTTGAGGAAGAACTCTTGTGAGGTTTCATGATGAAGTTGTGCACTAGTCCGATGATAGTGATCAAAGGAAATACCAAGATCTTTGAAGGTCTGCTTGTTTAGCTCATGATAGGTATCGATGATCTCCTTCGGTGAACGCCCCTCCTTTTTCGCCCTCATAGTGATCGCTGCCCCGTGTTCATCAGACCCACAAACCCACAAAACATCCTTTCCAAGAAGACGCAAATAACGCACATATATATCTGCCGGTAAATAGGCCCCCGCTAAATGACCAAGATGCAAAGCACCATTAGCGTAGGGCAGGGCAGAAGTGATTAAAACTTTCTTTTTTTCGCTCATTATTAGCTATTTATAGTCTCAGAGATTCAATAATCCTTTGCTATCATGTCGAATTCCTGAGAGCTGTATCTTCTAAATGATTAATCTATCAGATGATTCTGGCTCAAATCGCTGCGAATATACAGGTTTGCATGGAGATTTGCCAGCATCGAAATACGGAGAGCCATGAACTACGGGAAGCGTAGTCTATGTCAATTGTGTCTGAAAAATGAATGGTAGGATATTGGAGGCTAGGCCCCCATACGATTGATGGAGAGAATAGAGGAGATGAGAATCGGAAGGCCCGATTCTAGAATAAGGAAGTCATATTGACTCCGGCTAAAGATATCTCTAATGATACCTTTTTCTACCGTAGTACTGCCCAGCTGAGTCTTGTAGACGATCTCACAAGGAATCTTAGCTTTCGACAGCTCTGTGATCTTATGATATATCAATGTATCTGCCATGGCAATAAAGAATTAATGTTTACAATTAGAAGGAACAGAAGTGGGGCTAAAAAAGTTCCTGAAAAAAATATCGAAAAAATGGCTTTAGGGCGCAAGTTCTTATTTTAGTTGTCATCTAAGATTATAAAGGCGTGAAGAATTGAACGATCAAAACCTATTAACAGCTTTACAAACTGGTTCCGAGCAGGGGTACAAAGAACTGGTAGACCTCTACCAGGAAAAGGTGCTGAATATTTGCTTAGGATACTTCCCGGTCTACCAAGATGCGGAAGATCTTACACAGGAGGTATTTGTGAAGTTATTCGAAACGATCGATAATTTTCGGGGGGAAGCGAGTCTTAGTACGTGGGTGTATCGAGTGGCCGTCAATAAATGCCTGGAAAAATTGCGTTACCGAAAAAGAGGTAAAAGAATGGCATTCTTCCAATCATTAATCGGTCTAGAAGAACATGCTAGCCATGTTGCTAGTAACTTTGATCATCCTGGGGTAACACTGGAAAATAAGGAAAGAACGCAGTTACTCTATCAGCACATTGAGCGGCTGTCCGAAAAACAACGAACGGCTTTCATTCTTCACCGGATGGAGGGACTGAGTTATCAGGAGGTTGCCAATATTATGGAGGTCACCGTCTCTTCTGTTGAATCCTTGTTGTTTAGAGCAAAGCAAAACTTGAAGAAGACCCTCAGACACTATTACGAAAAGCAAATGATTTAATATGGATAAACCTCGACAAGATATTGAAGCAGAAATTGAACGAACGCTCAGCACGGCAGAGGATATCGAGCGGGTAAGTGGGAATCCCTTTTTGTATACTCGGATCCAAGAGCGGATGCGACAGGGGGAAGCTCGAAGTACCCACAGAAAAGGAGCGGTTTGGAGTTTGGCCTTTGCCATATTACTACTCCTAATCAATATCAGCTCAGCAGTAGCCTACTATCAAAAATCTGTGCGTGCAGATCAAGCCGCTGGAATTGAGGCCATTGCCAGTGAATATGGCTTGGATGCTCAAGAGAGTTGGGAGTATTAGTAAGGTAGAGTGTTGAACGCAGAGTGTATAATGGATCAGGTAGGGTCCGTTTCGTTTGAATTGGTTTCAATTGTGGGATTCATTTAGACAGACTATTATGACAAATTTCAAGAATATTGCTTTAGTAGCCCTGCTGCTGATGAATATAGGACTGATAATTATGCTATGGTTACAACCCATGCCGCATGAAAGAATGCCCGAAAAGGGAGCTGCTCCACCACCACGTAGAGCGGAAGGTTTCCTGGTGAAGGCTCTGAAGTTGGATGCGGAGCAAAGGGCAACACTTAAGAATTTGCGAGATGAGCATTTCGATACCACTCAGGAAATCCACAAGGGGGGGCGGGCCACAAAACGAGCGATGTTCGATGCGCTTCTGGCCAATACCCCGGATACAGCTACGGCCCTACAGCTAGCGGCTGAATATGGAGACCAGCTACAAAAGATCGATGAAGCACTCATCCAGCACTATTTAGATATTCGCGAGATATGCACGCCGGAGCAACAAGAGGAATTGAGAAAGGTATTCAGAAGAGCAATACGGCGTCCTCCACCAAGATAAGTTCCCTTTTTACCAATAAGCGTAACTCGCCTCGGTGCAGCGTTACGCTTTTTCTTTTGTTGGCTTTTGATGTAATTATCGATCATTTCTTACCTTTCCGCTGTACACGTAATCCTTTTTTTTCGAATTTAAATCCATACGTATATGCATGTTGCTGTTGTCGGGGCAGGGGCCTTTGGTGCTTGGACAGCCTATCAATTGGTGCAAAGGGGAGCAAAAGTTACGCTCTTCGATCCTTGGGGACCGGGGCACTCTCGATCCAGCTCCGGAGGTGAAACTCGCCTGATCCGAGGAACCTATGGAAATGACGAAGTATATACTCAGCTGGTGGCAGAAGCCTTTGGGGCATGGGAGGATTTTCAACGGCAAAGCGAGCATCAGGTCTATTTTCCAACCGGTAGCCTATGGTTATTTAGCAAATCAGATGATGGCTATGCCAGAACAGCTATGCCACTCTTGCAACGACATGGACTGAGTTTGGAAGAATGGACTACTGGCCAAGCTAGGGATAAATATCCACAGATCTATCTAGATGATATCAAAACTGTGTTTTGGGAGAAAGAGGCTGGTTATCTCATGGCCCGAAAAACCTGTCAGTACTTGGTAGAGGAAGTAGTGAAAGCGGGAGGACAATTCTTGCATGAGCGAGCAGCCCCTGGGAATATAGAAGGGACAAAGCTAAAACAGATAAAGCTGGCCAGTGGGGGAGCATTTACAGCTGATGCCTATGTTTTTGCCTGCGGTCCGTGGATGCCAACTCTTTTTCCCGCATTGCTTAGTGATTTAATCAGTATATCTCGACAGGAGATCCACTATTTTGGGTTGCCAGACTTATCAAAAGCTTACCGCACGCCTAACTTACCCATTTGGGTGGATATGGGAGAGCGAATCATGTACGGGGTTCCCGATTATGATGGGCGAGGGTTTAAGGTAGCAGACGACACTCGGGAGGGAAACTTTGATCCAAGTACTGCGGATCGAGAAGTACGAGCAGAAAAATTGAACCAAGTTCGTCAATATCTTGGATATCGATTCCCTGCTTTAAGAGATGCGCCCATGACAGAAGCTCGGGTTTGTCAGTATAGCAATAGTCCCAATGGTCATTTTCTCTTGGATCAACACCCTGAGGCGGACAATGTGTTCTTGGCTGGAGCAGGCTGCGGGCATGGTTTTAAGTTAGGCCCAGTGGTAGGGCGTATCATGGCCGAGCGGGTGCTAGATGGATTATCCGTTCCTTTGGAGTTTCGGTTAGAATCTTTACAGAATGCCGGAACGCTTTCCAATCAATTTGAACATTAAAGCAGCGATACCCTTAAAAGAAAAATGCGGCCGAGAATTTTCTCGGCCGCACCTGAAAAGATTACACTTCGCCTGATTACTGCTTATTTCTTTGGTTTTATTGGGGTGGGTATTTGTTGGTTAGTACTAATGTTTGTTTAGCCTAACGATTAAATACACTCCAAAGAACGGCCCTTTTAGAGTCAGAGTAAAGTTTGAAGTAGTGAAGTGGGAAAAACGAGTAGTGAAGTAGGAAAAATCCTAGTGTGAAGTGTGCAAAGCGTTTTCGAGGATACTTTTAAGTTCTTCTACCTTCCAGGGTTTGGTGATGTATTGTGCGACGCGCCCCTGCTCCACTGCGGTTAGAATGGGTTCCATTTCGCTATAGCCTGTTACAATCATCTTTACGATTGAAGGGTAATGGGTATTGACATTATCCAATAGTTCAATGCCTGTCATGTTGGGCATACGTTGGTCACTAAGTACTAAATGTACAGCTTGATTCTTCAGAAGATCCAATGCTTCGGACCCGCCGCTGGCAGTGAAGACGTTGAAGTACCTGCGGAAAACAGAACGGAAGGCTAGTAAATTGTCCTGTTCATCATCTACGTATAAGACAGTAAATTTCTTGGCCATGTTTTTTCCTGGAAATGAATCTACTTGATCACTGCGATTCGTTGAGGATCACAATGCATATATTATTTCCAAATGGCTGTTTGGGATGGGAAGTAGTGTAACAAAAGATGGTGCTGCCTATAGGCAACATCTCTTATTACGCTAATTGATTCAAAATTAAGAAAAAATGTTGAGGGCTGCCTGTCCAGGCAGCAAATTAGAAATGAGATTCCAGAAGGCTGTTAACACAAGGAGAGGGATAAGGTTAAAGTTCATTAATCGATACTGAAGCCTTTTACTTGCCAAACTCCTCGAGGTTTGAAAAACATAAACTGCATGTGCAGGGTATGTTTCTCATATTGGAGATCGTATTGTTCCAATCTCATATCATCGGCTAAAGTGCGTTGATCAATGAGTTGGCAAGTGATAAAGCGCCCCATCTGCTCCATCTTTTGATTAAGAAACTGTCGGGCTTTCTGTAGGATATCGGTGGGTTGTTGTGGCTTGGAGATGCTATCCATAGCGATGGAGGATAGTTCCACGGTGATATGTAGGTTGTTTTTCATGGTTTTTAGAGGTTTTAGGTTGTCTATGCCTCAAATATGCTGAATCCTTTGGTATTGTACTACAGCAAAGTAGTGAATGGGGTGTTTTAGTGAGTGAATGGGAGTTTCGGACTAGGTTTTGATATTTTCCCCGGAGTAAAACCCGATTTTTTGATGGTATTGCAAGTGTGATTTTGGCTTAAAGAGCTACAAGACAGGAGATTGTATTCCAGGTCGCGCTTTAAGCGTTGTAAAGGCAAGATTTTTTTTCAAAAAATTGACAATATTCGACAAATCAAGGCCGTTATTGAGGTGTAATTTGCGAACGGCAATTAAAAATTTGTATATTTGAGAGAACGATGCGGGATTAGAAAAAAAATTAAAAAAAATTCTATATCCAAAAAATAAAAATTTAATCGCTTCGTTTTAGAACTGTACTTAACAACATGCAAAAATTCCCTTCGGGGATTAACGATATAACTGGGGTTTAGTTTTATTTCCGAAAAGTGTGGAGCCTATGGTAACCACACTTTTCTTTTTCTACTCACTTCTGTTTCTTTTCAATGATTCTCCCACGCAACTTGGCTATTAGCATCCATTCACAGTATTAAAGACCTTCGAACTTAAACGCAAATCACAAAATTTGTCAGAGAAGGCCCTTTTTTCCTACCTTGCAGCGAAGATTACGACAGTTTATACGCCAATGGAAATTAATCCCTTTTCCGCGACTTTACCCAATCTCAAAAAGATTACTCATCCTGATGCCTTCTTCCAATCAGTGAAGGAACAATACTCGCCGCAAGTTCGGCAAGATTTCTTCGAGGAGAAGGAGGCTCCAGCTCTGTATATTCAACTGATTGAAAGACCTACCCATAGCTATTTAGGGATTATTGCGACCGTTCCCATCCGGGCTTACCGAGAAGGACAGATTAAAGGGCATGAAGAAACCTTGGAGCGGAAAGGACAGATTCAAGTGCGGCTGCTTGGTGAAAGGCAGGCCATGGTCAAGCCTGTACTCCTTACCTATAACAATGTAACGGCTATCGAAAGCTGGATGAAGCAGCAAATTGCAGAGGCCAATCCTATTCAAACGGTCTTCTTCGAACAAGATCAGGCTTATTACCGGCTATGGGAGATCCGGTCTTCTACCAAAATAAGTGAAGTACAAGCGCTGTTTAATCAAGAGGTTGAACGGGCATATATTGCTGATGGTCATCATCGAATGCTATCTACTGCTGATGCTAGTCTTCAGTTGGAGACGGTGTTATGTTCCTTTTTTCCAGAGGATCAAGTGTTAATCCGGGACTTCAATCGACAGGTTTTTTTGGAGGAAGATTTTGATGAGCAAGCTTTTCTACAACAATTGCAAGCTTTGGCCAAGGTCGAGCAGTTACCTGTAGGACAGAAGCCAGAGACCAAACATACCTTAAGTCTGTTGTTAGCTGGTCAATGGTATACCGTCCAGTGGAAAACGGAATTGTTGACTGGGAGAGGTGGAGACCTTCCGTTGCTTGATGCAGATATCTTAAACGAAGTGGTCTTACAACCGCTCCTCAAAGTACAGGATCTGCGAAAGACGGACAGAATTAAATACATCGATGGCCAAAGTGAGGTTTCTGATTTAGAGCAGGTACTCCGAGCATCTTCCAATAGCCTGTTATTTTGCTTATTTCCGATAAATTGGTCAGAAATGGTACAGTGGGCAGACCAGGATAAAACCTTACCTCCTAAGTCTACCTGGTTCGAGCCACGCATGAAAAATGGGCTCGTTGTAAAAGACCTTTAATGGGGTTATACGGCCGTAATCCTTTATTTTACGGTAGCTTCTACCCAATAAACGGTATTTTTTAAATAAATTTCAGTGAAAAAACTAGGTGTGGCCTGATTTTTGTTTAATTTTACACTGTATTTGTTTAAGTCCCGAAAGGGGCTATGAGAAAATTAATAGTTCAAATCTTATTGATTTGAATAAAGTAAGAAAAGGACAGAAGGGAGCACACTAGCACATAAATCATACCTGGTCCTCAATTACGAGAACCGTCAATCTTACGTACACCGCAGGAATTTCCTGTTTCCCATCATGTTCATGGATTAAACCATCCCTATGGTACTTCCTTGTATTAGGAATTCCATGTGATCCCAAAAATTTCCTCCATTATTTGGAGGGTATCTACACACATTTTACACCTCCTTTTTTAAAGAGCTTAAGGAGGTCACCAGGGTAATGTCCCTGGGAGGCTATATACAACACAACATTTGTGATCGAGTGGATGGCATTAAGAGAAGACCCTTGCAATTATGAGAAAACTTGAGCTCTTTTTGGTTCAAAGAGCAACGGATACTTAATCTCCATTAAATTATGATTATCCGGCACGAACTAATTGCATACAATCCCCCCCCAAGGTCGCCTGTGCGGCTTTAATCCCTTATTCTCTAAATGCCCCACTCCTTTTGCCAAAGATGTCATCGGCTAGGCCGGTGCTGAAAAATATACTTTTGAAGTTGGATTTTATCGGGCCCTGGGAGTTGTTCTCAGGGCTTTCACTTTTGTGAACATGCCCACTCCTTTTCCTATAATAAAATTTAGAAATCCTTATTTTCGCGCAAAACCTATTCCAACATGCGCAAGATTACTGCTGACCTGATCTTACCCGTTACTGGCGACCCACTTGAAAATGCTGTACTTACCATTGATGATCAAGGAAAAATCTTGAGTATCGAGGAAAAGACCGGCAAAAATGCCTATGGAATAGAAGCTTATTCGGGGGTTATTGTTCCGGGCTTTATCAATACGCACTGCCACTTGGAACTGTCTCATATGTTGGGAAAGGTGAACACCGGTACAGGATTACTGGAGTTTATTAGAAATGTAGTTTCTTATCGGGAAGTTCCGATGGAGGAGATTGAAGCGGCGATCATTAAGGCAGATCAGGAAATGTGGGAAAATGGCATTGTAGCGGTTGGAGATATTTCTAATAAATTGGATACTGCTGCCCAAAAAACGGAGAGTCCAATCCGCTACTATACCTTCGTGGAGATGTTTGACTTCCGGCAAAATGAGATGTCGGAATCTACCTTCCAGCAATATTACGAGGTGTTCCAAGGGCAAAGTACACGAGGATAATCTTTTCTTGAATGGGAAAAGTGGATTCATAGATCTATTCGGCGGATTTGGAATGGACATGAGTGGGTTGAAACCGACTGGGAAAACTGCTATCCATTATGCGATCGAAAATATGGATCCTAACCAGCGGACCTTATTCGTGCACAACACCCTCACCTCCGCCGAAGACATCCAAGCCGCGCACGCATGGAGCCAGCAAGTGTACTGGGCCACTTGCGCGAATGCCAATCTCTATATAGAAAATCGCCTACCTAATTATCAGACCTTCATTGATAATCAAGCCAAGATGACGATTGGAACGGATAGCTTGACCTCAAACTGGCAATTGTCTGTTTTAGAAGAAATGAAGACCATTGTCCGTTATCAATCCGGCGTTTCATTCTCTACCTTACTAGAATGGGCGACGATCAATGGGGCCATGGCCCTGGGATTTCAGGATGAGTTGGGTAGTTTGGAGGTGGGTAAAAAGCCAGGTCTAAATCTTTTGAATTTAGATGCTGAATTGAATTTTAATGCTCAGACCCAAGTTACAAAACTGGTTTAAATTTGATTCACTCCATAGTCCTTTGGAGGATGGGGATCTCCCAAATTTAAAAATCAGCCGCTTGGCTTAAGCTGTAACTTGCCTGCTTGAGGTAAAATCCCGATCTTGAAATGCAAGTCTCCTCTAAATCTTCGGCCTTTAAGCAACCATACTTGCGGATCAGATCGTATTCGAAGATGAGGAGAAAAGAAAACTACTCCAGTAATAGCTATCCTCTTGATAGCTGAAAACGCTCTTACATCATTTAATACATACGTCTTCGCTTAGTGTTGAAGAATTGTAGAACTGAAGCTTTCGCTATTAGAGCTGCTTTCCGTTCTATTCTTCTCATATCTAGGTATTTAAATCCCCACTTTATGTTTACTAAAAGCCGATTATTTTGCCTTTTGTTTATTGGTCTAGGTTTTACACTACAAGCCCAGCAGCAAAAAAACTGGCAAGTTCTTTTTGATTTTGATGAACATCAAATTACCGCTGAAGGTGCCAGCCTACTAGCAGAGGTCGTTGGCTTCATCGATGAAGTAGAATGCACAGCAATCGATTTACAAGGACATACAGACTGGATTGGTTCTTTGGCTTATAATCAGGCCCTTTCCACGAATCGGACTAGGGCTGTACGGGATTACCTGTTGGATTTGGGTGTGCCCGAAAGCCTGCTCCAAATTGCTTGGTTTGGCGAAGAAAAGCCGCAAGCGGATAATGTGAGTGATAAAGGACGTCAATTAAATCGCCGGGTGGAAGTAGTAGTGAAGTACGAGCCCAAGCAAGAAGTTGTCCAAGAAATAATAGAAGAAGAGGAAGAAGAAAAGGTGGAGCTCCTTCCCAGTACACCGGTCGTGGAAGACTTGAGGTTGCAATTAGATGCCCAGAACAAAGCTGAATTTACCTACAATTGTCGGGGAGATATTATCATCGCTGCCAAAGAGGGAGCCAAGATTCGGATCCCAGAGGGAATGCTGGTCGATTGTGACCAGGTGGGAATGCTTTCTGTAGAGGTGCAGGAATTGACAAGTAAAAAAGAAATCATTAAATCAAAAGTGTCTACTTATTCGGGGAGTACACTTTTACAATCTGCTGGAATGATCTTAGTAGATCTTAAAAGAGAAGGGAAAAAGGTGAATATGAATGGCTGCTTGGAGGTCATCATTCCAGGACCTAAGGTCGAAGGTATGAGGCCCTATTTCACCTCATATACAGCAGATCCAGAAAGAATCAATTGGCGGAAACGAAAAGGAAAAATTCGGTATGATGATCGTCTTCAAGCCCACATCATCGAGATTTGTGGTGAAATGACGAGTTCATTTGGAATCAATGCCGATAAACCCACCAAGGGCAAAGGTAAAGGCTATTTGGTGAAGGTAAAAAACCTGAAGGGACAGAATCCCCACCTGGCGGTCGAATCTGCCTCAGGTGCTGTTACCAATTTACGCATGATTAGTAAAAAAGAAGGTCGTCGCCACCAAGTCGGTTACTATACCTTCCCGGTCATTGCGGATGAATCCTTGACGATTATCGGTGATTTTGATAAAACCAATATTTTAGGCATAAGTAGGAATTATCAACTAGGAGCGGAGGTGCTGTATCGTTCAGCAAGCGGGAAATTAAGAACCAAAAAAGTAAAGCGACTGCGAAAACGCGGGGACTATCACTTGATTCAGGACTTCCCAAAGCTTCGATTTCAAAAGACTAGCTGATGAACTTCAGAAGTTGGGTTTTGAAAGATGTGATGATCGATTTTTTCCTTACATTCATCTGTTTAAAATTATTTCCACAGCTTCACAATTTCCAGAAATAATTTTGAACAGATGCAACCGCTGCACTATCGCATGATTTTGTTTAATCCTCTCCTCTTGTGAGGTTGTGATTAAACAAAATCATGCTCGTTTCAACTATCCAACTTAAATGAGTTCTACTATGAAAATAGTCAAGTTCTTGATCCTGCCTATTGCCTTAATAGCCTTAGGCGCGGCCTATTTTTCCCCTTCTCCTCCTTCCTCCAAACCTAACATCCTACTGATCCTTACTGATGATCAAGGGTATCATGACGTTTCCTACTACGGTACCAAGGATATTCAGACCCCTCATACGGATGCGCTGGCGGAGGCCGGGATGCGCTTTGATAATTTCTACGCCAATTGCCCGGTTTGCTCTCCCACCCGAGCCGCCCTCCTGACGGGGAGGTACCAGGAATTTGTAGGGGTGCCAGGGGTGATCCGGACCTATCCGGAGGACAACTGGGGCTATCTCGATCCTAAAGCCACGATGTTGCCAGAGATGCTACAAATTGGAGGCTATCATACCGCTATAATCGGAAAGTGGCATTTAGGTTTGGAATCGCCGAATATCCCTAACGAGCGAGGCTTTGACTTTTTCCACGGCTGGCTAGGGGACATGATGGATGACTATTGGAAGCACCGACGGCATGAGATCAACTATATGCGAAAGGATAAGGAAGTGATTGACCCTGAGGGGCATGCTACGGACCTATTTACCAAATGGTCTGTCGACTATATCAAGGAACAAGCCAAGGACGATCAACCTTTTTTCCTGTATCTGGCTTATAATGCGCCCCACTTCCCGGTGCAGCCGCCGGAAGATTGGCTAGCTAAGGTCAAGGCGAGGGAGCCAGGATTGTCAGAAAAGAGGGCCAAGTTGGTGGCTTTCATTGAGCATCTGGATGATGGGATTGGGCAGGTGATTCAGGCCTTGAAGGATAGTGGTCAATATGACAATACGATTATAGTATTTACCAGTGATAATGGAGGCTTGCTCCGAGATGCAGCCAATAATGGACCTTTACGGGATGGCAAACAGAGTGTCTATGAAGGCGGCTTAAAGGTGCCTACTGTAATGGTTTGGAAAGATAAGATCCTGGCCGGCAGTTCTACTGACTATAAAGCCCTCAGCATGGACCTTTTTCCTACCCTGGTGCAAGCCGCTGGACTGAAGACGACCCATCCCATCGAAGGGAAAAGTTTCCTGCCTACCTTGTTGGGGCAGGAACAAAGCGATACCAATCGGCCCCTCTTCTTCTCCAGGCGTGAAGGTGGAAGTCGCTACGGCGGGCTAACCATCCAAGCCGTCCAACTCAATGATTGGAAACTCCTTCAGAATAGCCCCTTTGCACCACAAGAACTCTATAATCTCGCCGAAGATCCGGCCGAAGAAAATAACCTGATCGATACAGAGAAAGAGAAATTCCGCGAGCTGAATGCCTTATTACGAAAGCATTTACAGGAAGCAGGGAAGGTGCCTTGGCAAAAGGAGTAGGAGTGAGAAAGGGTAGACCCCTGCATTGTTAGAAAACAGATGGAAGAAGTCAGACCATAGATGGAAGATACACAGACCGATTTGCCGCAAGCTATTTGCACTGGTCGGTCCCTGCCAACCGCAAGTGTTTTTCACCAACCAATCTATATCCAATAGGTGGGGTCGTCCTGCTAAAACACCTTTACAAGCCGAGGTATTTGCCTAGATCTTCTCGCGTGTGAGGCAGGCCCGCAATCTGCAATAGATTCATATAGTTCACAAACTCGCCACCATCAATGGTCCATCCCCCATGCTGGTAGATGGCTTTTAAGGCTGCAATTTCAACCGCCTGCAGATCATTTAAACCGACATGACGAATGCCTTGACTGCGATCGCTATTGAGTATGACGAGTATGGCTCTCGTAATATCCAGGGATTGATAGGTATTAGCGGATACCAAGTTTTGACAAAGGGCCGGAATGATCGTCTCTTTTTCTTGCTTACCGAAATTGGACAAGGTCAGACTCGCATATCCGCCAATCCGGCCTTCATTGAAATAGATGCCTTCCACAAAGTTCAAAGACTCATCATCAGTGATCCCTTCTATTAGTCTTTGAAGGACTTCTGGTGTTAGTGGGTTGGTGGCCAGGGCTATGGCTGCGCAGGTGCGAACGAGCAATGACTGATGTGTCAGGTATGGTCGTAGTGGACTGATGTCTTGGTCTTCGCGGCTATTCCGGGCCAGCAGACCAGCCGAAAGGATGGCGTGACAACGATCCATTTCGACTTTACTCCTTTCCAGATATTCCAAGGCCTTTGGGAGAGATTGGGCCGACAGTTCCGGGAACCAGGCCATAGCAAAAACGGCACTATTCCGAAGTTCCGGTTCATCTGCCTCCAGAAATGCATAGAGTAGTGGAATTCCGCTCTGTACGATGTCATAGCACTGAATCAGTGCCGGATAGCTAAATCCAAATTTTTGTTGATTAACTCTTTGCTCTTCCGTGACCTTTGCCTCTGATGCTAGGAGATCATTTCTAAATTGCTCAGGATCTACACCTTGCGGCAGATATTCATCTTCATAGCCCAAGGCCAGATTCACCAGCAGGAGGATGATTTCTTCTTTTTCTTGTACAGTGTCCGAGTTCAATAGCTCTAGCAAGAAAGGAATGGCATAAGGCGTGGCTTCATAGCGGGTTCCCTGGTGGAAGATGTTGCCACAAAGGTTGTACATGGCCTTTTCCCTTACCTTTTTGTCCTGACTAGCCAGGTTTTGAATATCTTTTGGAACGTCGGTGGCTGGGCCATAGGCATGTTTTACATCGGCCCAATTCATTTGATTTAGTTGTTCTAGCATGGGTTATACGTCTATAGAGGAGGTTTTCAGTGGTAACCTCCAGTTTTTAGGGGTAAAGCTGAGCAGGGAATGCACCCAATTCATCTATTCTACATAAACGGGAAACGTTACAGACCTTATTGTTTGTCTTTTGAAGAGGACAGAAGGAAGAGGACCAGAAGAAAGAGGACAGAGGTAAGAAGACAGATGGAGATGTCCCGTCCTGATATAGGTTGACAACAAAAA
>CAJXPD010000195.1 GCA_913057785.1 uncultured Lewinella sp.
CCCTCCACAAGTAAAACTGCTACCTTCCAACAATTAGAACTAAATGTGGCCTACGAGCTAGAAGAACTTCGTGTAGATGTTATCCGAAAAGAGACTACTTCTTGTGATGCGGATGGAAATTCTACTACTGAGGATGTACCTTATCACCCTTTAGGTTTCGATCTAGGAAATGGCCTATTCTATGATTTGAATGGGAATCTTGCGCTGCGCTTAAAGCATTTATTCGAGCTTGATGGACAAGAAGAGTTTAGCTTGAAGCGGATTGGAAGAGTACAGCAAAATAGAGGGATTGAGATGCGAAAGGTGTCCGAACGAGCTATTTGTCGTGAATGGCGCGGGATCTTGGGTAATGACCGAAGCCAATGCTTAGATGTGTATGACCAAGATGGATTGGTGCAGGTAAGTCGGAATGGTCGATTTTGTTATCAAATCGTCGAAGAAGAAGGAGAGGTTAAATATAGCCGTAATCGGAATGGTCGGAGGTGGACAAGACTGGTAGAGGAGGGTGAACAAACTTTTGTCGAACAGATCCGTAATCGCCGTCGAGATGTCTTCACGCAGGAAAATGGGGAAGTACGATTGGGTAGAGATATCTTGCTGGAGGTAGCTGATACCGGAACCAAGGTGGAGATATATCGGATTCGCCGGAATAATTTAGAGCCGAGATTGATCTTTACTTTGGAACGCAAAGGGAAGGAACTATTGTTGAAGGATCGGCGGAGAATTGTTCGTCGGATCGAAATGGAAGCGGATAAGGTAACAGTCTTTGGTCGTCGTAGAGCTTTGTTTGCTTTCGAAAAAAGTACCTAGTAGTATTTCATGCTTTATCCAAAAGACTATTCCTTAAGAAGACTGGTATTATGTTTTTTTGTGATCTAAGCCTGCCTTCAAATTCGTGATCCGTTTGCGATTAGTATTCTAAAATATAGCAGGCGAGCCAATTCCATAGAAGTGGCTCGCCTGTCGTTTTCAAGAAGAGAATGTTCCCTACCTAGAAACCAGTATCCTCTCCGTTCTTACCCCTTCGTTCGTTTGTAGCATCAAGAGGTATACTCCATTTTGCAAGTTAGGTACAGGAATAGCCAAACGGTTTTGTCCAGCTTTAAAGTTATATTGTTGTGCCTGGCCTAAGGCCTGCCCCGACAGGTTGAAGAAGCGAATATTACCCTGGAATGCCTTTTCTGCCGCAAAAGCTAGATTGATATCTTGATTGCTAGTCAAAGGATTAGGAGACAACACCCACTTTGACACAAAATCAATATCCTGTACGGCTGTTGGATTCTCTCCGGTTGTAAAGGATTTTGCTAAGGTAAAAGGTTGACAAGTGGAGTAGTCGTTGTAAGGCTTGACGCGCCAGTAGTACTTCTTATTAGCTTCGAGGTTGTTTAGCTCCAAAAAATTAGCATCTCTAACGTAGAAAGACTGCTTTTGAAATACAAAGGTGGGTAAGCGATCTAATTCCACTAGATATTGTGTAGCACCAGGAACAGCAGTCCATTCCAGCTCTAGCCCCTGATAATAGGTAAGTTGCTCATTATTGTCAGGGAAAACGAGTTCCGTGTTTGCTTCCAGTACGGTCGTTACCAAATTCGGGTCAGTGGTTAAGTAATTCCTTGCAGATGAAGCCAGGTCCTGAATCATCAACTGCTTTTGCATCTCACTAAAGAAGTAGTCGTCTTTGTCACATGGAAAGTAACCCATCGTCAATTTTTCTTCTGGGTTAACCAAGGTTCCATCAGGATCCAAAATCTCCTCAGTCCAATTACAACTTATACCAGCAAAATTATAGTCTGGTGGAGTATCGCAAATTTCATCTCCAGCGAATGTACAATTGCTTCCATCCATTTTCTCCGTAGCATTAAAACCTGGAGAATTGGGCTGTACTGGGTTTCCGTGCCTATCTGGATCGTAGGGGTCGCTTTCCCATCCATTGAATGGATGAGGGAGACTGAAAAAATGACCTAACTCATGCGTCAAGGTAATGGATGAACTTCTCACTTCATTATTCAGCATCACTACCCAGTCACGATCATTGGAGTAAAAACCGAGCACATTCCCTGTATTATTGGCATTCAGAATGATGTCTCTAACCATATATACATTCAAGGCAGCAAAATCGCGGTTAGAGTTCATTATGTTCTGTATGATCAAGGGGTTAACTGTCGACTGTGGATGGTTTGAATCCAGGATCAAGTTGTGGATCGCATCATTATTTATGTAATTGAATTCCCCGTCCTTAATGTAGAATTGCATCTCCAATTCGGCAAAATCTTCATTGGCAGTGCATAGCATATCAAACACCTGAGCTTCCGCTACGCCTCCGGTGCCATCTGTTTTACTCACGATGTGAAACTTGACAGGAATATAGCGGATTTCTCTGGGTGAGATGGGGTTGTCTATTAGTGCTTGTTTGTTCCTCAGTAGTCTTTGCATGACTTCAGCTCCTGTGGTGCCGCATTTATGGGCTTGGCCATATAGCGAAAGACTAGCGATCACACAGCAGATGAAAAGGGAAAGTTTTTTGTGCATATTGATGATTTTTGGCTTGGAACTTACGGATACTATTTTAGTGGGATAGGCCATAACGGCAGGCAAAAAGTAAGCAGAAGTCCGAACTACCTACTTCACTCTTTTTCAAAGTTCGGCAAAGATAAGAAAAAATGAAAGCCAGCTGCCGACAAGTTTCCCGAATTCTTTGGTCTTCAAATTGCCAAACAAAGCAAAAAAAAGCTACATTTGTGGCCCGAAAAGAGCCCTGAATTTACAGGGGCTTCAGCTTAATTTTCAACAAAAAAAAGTAACCCATAATTATGAGTAAAGTAACCGTTGTAGGGGCAGGTAATGTTGGGGCAACTTGCGCAAACGTGCTAGCCCACAAAGACATTGTCAAAGAAGTCGTTTTGCTGGATATCAAAGGTGATTTGGCTCGTGGAAAAGCCCTAGACAGTTGGCAACAAGCTCCTATCGATTATTACAGTACCGCTCTAAAAGGTACCGAGGATTATGCAGACACTGCCAATTCGGATATCGTCGTAATTACAGCGGGTATTCCCCGAAAACCTGGTATGAGTCGTGATGACTTGATCTCAACTAATGCAAAGATCGTTAACATCGTGACCAAGTCCATCTTAGAGCATTCTCCAGATCCGATTATTATCGTAGTATCTAATCCATTGGATGTGATGACCTATGCCGCCCATAAAGGTTCTGGTCTTTCCGATAAGCGGGTTTTCGGTATGGCGGGTATCCTGGATACCGCTCGCTACAGAGCATTCTTGGCTACTGCATTAAACGTTTCTCCTAAAGATATCCAAGCGGTATTGATGGGAGGTCATGGTGATACCATGGTACCCCTTCCTCGTTACACAACTGTGGCAGGTATTCCGGTTACCGAAATGATCGATGACGAAAGCCTGAACGCGATCGTAGAGCGTACTAAAAAAGGAGGAGGCGAATTGGTGAAATTAATGGGGACTTCTGCTTGGTATGCTCCTGGTGCTGCTGCTGCTCAAATGGTAGAAGCCATTGTCAAGGATGAAAACCGCATTTTCCCTTGCTGTGTTAAACTGAACGGAGAATATGGTCTGAAAGATATCTTCTTAGGTGTGCCGGTTAAGTTAGGTCAAAATGGTATTGAAGAGGTGTTGGAATTGAAACTAGATGAAAGTGAAATGGCCTTGCTAAATACTTCAGCTGGACATGTCCAATCCGTTATGGATGTATATGATAATATGCAAGCTTAAATAGCTTTTCTTCTTCCTGCTCAGTTTCTGCTGAGCAGGAAGAACTTTTCGTTGACCTCCCATCTCTCCTTCGATCCTTGCTCTTCTCAAAATAATTTGGTTTTTTCCTATAGAATTTTGAACACTTTTTGAATTGGTCTGAAATCCGGCAGAGTGGTCTAAATTCTTGAAGCCTTTTTGGAAAAAAAGTATGCTTGCAATATATTGACAATCAATTGATCAGTTTCTCCCTCTAGCTTATCAATTTGCTTCTAATTGACAGAGGGTACAAAAACAGAAACATTTCGGATCATTTCTTGTTTTTAAGCTTAGACCCTTTCCAGAAGGGCTCATTTTAAACTTGAATTTATGTACGGAGTTAAAGTGGATGAGCAACTTTTTAAAGTGATGCAGACTAATCTAGACAAGAGTCTGTATGACCTTTCTATGGAGCGTCCTATAATGCTTGTCTTTCTACGTCACTTTGGTTGTACATTTTGTAGAGAAGCCTTAGCCGATATTTCTGAGAAGCGGGAAGTATTGGAATCCATGGGTGCTAAGTTGGTCTTCGCGCACATGGCTGAAGCTGAAATTGCAGAGCGATACTTTACTCGCTATAATATTCCCAATGCTATTCATATTAGTGATCCAGAATGTAAGTTTTATAAGGCTTTTGGTTTGATGAAAGGTAGCTTTACTCAGTTATTCGGACTTCAGACCTGGATTCGTGGTTTTCAAGCCGGTTTGATGGATGGACATGGCATCGGGCCTCAGCTTGGCGATGGTTTTCAAATGCCGGGCGTTTTTGTTATTCAAGATGGAGAACTGAAAGAAGCCTTTATCCACAAATTGGCTTCAGATCGCCCTGACTACGAAGGCCTTGTTAAAAACTGTTGCGCTCTTATCTAGTCTCAGGCTATTTCCCGTTAATTTCTTTATACTTTCTACTATCTCACGCAAGTAGCCTTGCGGTGACCAAGCTTTGCATTTTCTGAGGCAAATGAACCCTTCACCCTTGCCGATAAACGTATAGCGTTTTGAGTGCATTGGCATAAAATATCCTCAACCTTACTTTTTTTCCCTGCACCAAAAACTTTTTGGGTAAAACAAGTATTTTTATAGGGAACAATTGAAGCAGATTTTATGATAGGATGGAGATTTTCTGATTTTGTACCTGGACAAGAGCAAGGAAGCATTTTTGATAGACTGTTGAAGTTATTTCAAGAGCTATTAGTCTATACCTCCGGTGACGTGAGTGAGGCCCTGTCCTGGTTGACAGAATTGGACAAACAATATAAATTGACCAACAATGAGTACGGAATGGCTGATTTCATTCAAGACCTCATTGATAAAGGCTATATCCAACAGGGCGACAATGAAAACCCGGATTTCAGACCAACGGCCAAGATGGAAATTGCCATTCGGAAAAAGTCTCTGGAGGATGTTTTTGGTCAGTTGAAAAAGAATAAGCGCGGAAATCACAATACTAAATTTACAGGTAGGGGAGATGAATTTACTTCAGATCTTCGACCCTTTGAGTTTGGGGATCAGTTGGATAATTTAGCTATTTCCGAATCGCTAAAGAATGCTCAGGTGAATCACGGTATCGATGACTTCATGTTGAGTAACGATGACTTGGAAGTATATGAAACCTACTACCAGAGTCAAATGAGTACGATCTTAATGATTGACATTTCGCACTCTATGATTTTGTATGGAGAGGACCGGATCACACCTGCCAAAAAAGTGGCGATGGCCCTGTCGGAGTTAATCACGACTCGCTACCCGAAAGATACTTTAGACATCTTGGTGTTCGGTAATGATGCTTGGCAAATCGAGATTAAAGATTTGCCCTACCTTCAGGTAGGTCCATATCATACCAATACCGTTGCTGGACTTGAGTTGGCGATGGATCTGCTGCGACGCCGGAAGAATCCCAACAAGCAGATCTTTATGATTACCGATGGTAAGCCCACTTGTATCAAGAAAGGCAAGAAGTATTACAAGAATAGCTTCGGACTAGATCGAACGATCGTAAATCGAACCCTGAATCTGGCGACCCGTTGTCGAAAACTAGATATTCCCATTACGACCTTTATGATCGCTCGTGACCCATACCTGGTAAATTTTGTTGATCAGTTTACCCGAGCGAACAATGGTAAGGCATTTTACAGTGATTTGGCTGGTTTGGGAGAGTTCGTCTTCAGGGATTACAAAAACAATAAGACCCGTCGTCGATAGACAGTGCCTAATGCACACAATTATTTCGAGGGCTTCTTCGTTGAAAAAGAGAAGGAATAAACGGTAATACATGAAAAAACGAATGGCCCCAGCTGCCGTCCGTACCTTAACCGGGACGGCTCAGCTCTCTACTCGCTTGAGTACCACCTGGATCTCTGCTCTAGCTTTATTGCTAATGCTACTTATCGGTAGCAAGCTCACTGCTCAAAAACAAGGACTCTTATCCGAAGCTGATCATGCTCAGCTATCAGCTTATGAAGATACTTTGGCCTTATTATCCTATGCCATTGTAAATGATTCTTTGCCAGAACATCGCTTTGGGGCTTGCAGAGAGTTCATTCTAAAACTGAAAACGGCCCTCAAAACGGATCATTCCTTTCAATATAAGTTTGATCGAATTAAGTCTGCTTCGATCATGTACCCACAGGACAGCAGTTTCCGTTTGATTACCTGGCAGTTATATGTCGATCAGAATGAATACCGCTATTATGGCGCCATTCAAATGGCTTCCAAGGAATTGCAGTTATTTCCCTTGATTGATCGCTCGTTTGACCTAGAAACGAAAGGGAATTTAGAACAAATGACATTTGAGTCCGGCAAATGGTATGGTGCGTTGTACTATAATATGAAGGAGTTCAAAGGACCGGATGGTAGCCCTCACTATTTGGTGTTTGGCTATGATGGCTACGAATTCTTCAATAAGCGGAAAGTACTAGATGTACTGCATTTCAAAAACGGGAAGCCTGTCTTTGGAGCGCCGGTATTTGTTTATGAACCATCTAATCGCCCTGCTTACACCAAGAATCGGATCATGATGCAATATTCTGCGGAAGTAGGAGCCAAGCTAAACTACGATGCAGCTTATGAAAAGGTGATGCTAGATCACCTGATATCAATGCCCAGCCCTCATGGAGACATTGCCAATTATCCAGATGGCAGTTATGAAGGCTTTGAATGGAAGCGGGACGGAAAGTGGCATCATGTTTCTAAAGTGTTTCATCAGGTCCAAGATGAACCAATTTTACCGGATCCAATCCTCGATTCCCGAACCAAAAATATCTTTGGGAAGAATAGATAGTCGCAGGGTATAAATTAGTAACTTGGGCAGCCCAGCAAGCAGCTGCTGCCTTCAATACTAAAGCTATATCCGGATGATAAAGTCTCACCACATTAAGGTTGAGCGAACCGCTCACTATTACACCATCGGTCAGCCCAGCTCAGCGATTAAATATCTACTGATTGCCTGTCATGGCTATGGTCAGCTGGCGGAGCATTTTATTCGAAAATTTGATGTTCTTGCTCGACCAGACACCCTAATCTTGGCTCCCGAAGGATTATCTCGCTTCTACTGGGATGGTTTAACCGGGAAAGTGGCTTCTTCCTGGATGACCAAAGCTGATCGACTCGATGAGATTTCCGATTACGCCAAATACCTCAATGATCTCCATCAGGCTTACTTGCAGCAGCTTTCAGGAGATGTCAAGACGATCCTATTCGGCTTCTCTCAAGGCTGTGCAACGGTCATTCGTTGGCCCATGGAACATTTTCCAGCTTTCGATACCTTGGTATTATGGGGTGGGATGATCCCCGAAGACCTAGACTATATCCCGCACAAGGCCTACTGGTCGGGCAAGAAGATCTATGGTATGGTTGGGACGGAGGATCAGTTCATTACTCCTGAAAGAGTCGAGTTTCATCGGAATCTGATCAAAACCCAAGAGTTAGAGGTGGAAGAAAGGACATTTAAAGGTGGTCATGTAGTGGATCGGGATGCCTTGACGGACCTATTTAAGGACATCCGGAAGTAAGTTCGAAACTAGTGCATACGATCTCCGCGTAGTTCCAATTCCTTCATCAACTCTGCTTCATAGGCAAGGTATTCTTTCCAACGCTCCTTGACCTTTTCTTCGTCACTGTACAATTTGGCTAAATCGATGAATAGTCGGTAATGCCCCGCCTCTGATACCATGAATTTATGGTAGAATTCCTTTAGATAGTCATCGCTAATATGTAAGGAAAGCAGTCGGAAACGCTCACAGCTACGGGCTTCGATCAAAGCGCAAACTAGAAGCTTCTCCAGAAGCCGGTCTTCTCTAGAACCTCCCTTTTTCTGGAATTTGAGTAGTGCATTGACATACTCGTCCTTGCGCTGTTGACCGAGTTGCAATTCCCGTTTTTCCAGTTCTTTCAGTACCATGCGGAAATGCCCCCATTCTTCGGTAACGATTGGGGCAAGTTCTTTGACTAACTCTGTTCTTTCAGGATACTGTTGGATAAGAGATATGCAGGAAGTAGCCGCTTTTTGCTCGCAATAGGCGTGGTCGGTTAGAATTTCTTCCAGGTCCATCTCTGCCAAGTTGACCCATCTAGGATCCGTGGGCAGTTGCAAACCTAACATCCTTACCGTATATAATTCCTTTTCCTGTTGATCCATATCGATACGACCATTATGGTGAGCCGCAAAGGTATCAGAAATTCTCCAGGCAACTTAATTGATTGATGAAAAAATCAAGTTGGAACACTTCGTATTCCTCAAAGCCACTACTCCAGAAAACACGAATGGTATCCACTTCACTATGCTTGAGCAAGCCCATCTGACTGCGATCAATTGGATAATGCACTTGGTAAGTCAGCAGGTCAGTCGTGAGATCATAGCTCCCGCGATCCATTTTGCCCGCTTTTAGGTTGATGAAATCACCATTGAGCAGCTTAATCGTGAGGTAGCTCCCTTTTTCGATGAATCCGTATGCTTCCCGGGCATTGGGATAGGCAAAGGTAAACTGCAAGGCTAGAAAGCGATAGCCACCAACTGAGGTGAAATTTCCTTCACACTTGAGGTACTCTTTGTCTTTGAGGAATGGCCGCAAGCGATCATCTGTATGAGAGAACAATAATTCCTTCTTAACGTCTCTTCGCCATTGCCCGGTTTTCTCATCCTTACCCTGAAAAGCCATCTGACAGGAAGGCGTAGGTGGATACAGCAGTAGATCTCGCTGTCCAGCACCAGCTTGGGAGTTATCACTCAAGGGTACGCTGAAACTTACTGCGTTATTAGCAGGGAGTTGAGCAATCGCTTTTGACTGGTTGCGCTTTCGTTTTTGTTTGAGATTAAATGCTTCCACAAATCCCCCTTTCACGGTTAATTCCTCCGCCTTATGTGCCTCTTGTTCCGCAAGCAAGGCTTCTCGGGCTGTTTCCAACTCCATATTCTTGGCGGCCTTGAGTCGGGTTGTTAAATGCTGTAGATCTTGCTCATTGCCGTTTCCACTTCTTTGCACCCGAAGAAATTCATCCTGAATCTGTTCTCTGGCCAGTTTGGCTTTATCGGCTCTTTCCTGCGCAATTTGCACCGCTTCTTTAGCTAATTGTGCTCGCCTAGAGGCAATATTGTATAAGTCTTCCTGGGTGACATCGATATCACCATCAAGTGGCTCGATTTCTCCATTAAAAACAGGATATTTTCTATTGCGATCAATCTTATCTTCTGCTTGGAAAACCTCAGTACTGCCAGAGGAATAATCAGAAAAATATTGCCAGCTGCCATCTTCATAAACAATAATTTTTTCGCCTTTTTCATTGTCTCTTATAACTTGCGCCTGAAGCTGGCTGATGGGAAGTAAACCGCCTAGAATAAGCGAAAAGAGGGCCAAACGTAGATTTGTTTTAAATTGCATATTTTTAAAGCGATTTTGGATATTTGGATTGGCCTAGAATTTTGCCTTCAGGCCTCCATTAAGGGCAGCACTGTTTTAGTGGCTTTTTTTTGCTATTAATACGAAAGTTTAACCAAAATGTTGCTTGCGAAAATACATAAACCCTTGCTAAATGGTGAAACACGCTTGTTGGATGGGAATAGCAGTGCTGGCACTGATTTCGTGCACAGAACAAGAGGGGACCAATGCGCATAACTTAGTCCGAGCAAACACGATTATTGTCCAATACCCTGAGACCTACCAGGACTCAACAGAAGTCTCTTTTTTTGAGAGCTCTAAAGTTGTCGATCCCTTTCGATGGCTTGAGTACGAATACTCTCCTTCGGTTACATACTGGACCAAGAGTCAGCAATCGCTCACTCGAAAATATTTTGATTCCTTACCCGATAAATGGTTGATCGAACAGCGACTACGCGATCTCTGGAATTATGAGCGTCGGAGTTTGTTGGAAAAAAAGGGGGCGTACTACTATCAATTCATGAATCGTGGACTACAGGAACAAGCCGTCTTTTACCGCAGCCAGGCTATTGAGGGTCCTTTTGAGCAACTTTTTGACCCCAATCAGCTATCAGACGATGGCAGTGTTTCGGTCTCTGACCATACTTTTTCAGCGGATGGCCGCCTTTTGGGTTTGCAATTGGCCAAAAGTGGATCAGACTGGAAGACGATTCGTGTGCTAGATCTCAGGACAGGGCGATTACTTCCTGATGTCATTGAGGAAGTAAAGCATTCAGCCATTGCTTGGGATAAAGAAGGCTTCTACTACAGCAGATACCCGAGTGCTCAACACTACGACCGTTCCGCCAAAAATGAATTTCATCAACTATTCTACCACAGACTAGGCACTAGCCAGTCGGAAGATGAGGTGATCTTTGCAGATCGAATTTTCCCAGAACGGAATGCTCGAGCGGTCACATCTGTAGATCAACGGTTCTTGATTCTGCAACTATTTGAAAATAGTCATGGTAATGCCATCTACTTTCGAAATTTAACTACCGGCAACCCGGAATTCACCCCGATATATTCCTTTTTCGATGAGCAATTCGACTTTGTTGGGGGATACGGAAATAAACTGCTGTTTAGGACCACTCATCAAGCAGACAAAGGAAGACTTGTCCAAGTTTCCACCAGCAACCCAGGGGCACCTTATTGGGAAGAAATCCTACCAGAAGGTAGAAGTTTGCTTGATCAAGTTTACTTATACGGTAATAAGTTGATTGCTCATTACCTGGAAGCTGGTAAAAGCCGGGTAATTGTCTATAGTTTGTCAGGAGAGCAGTTGTATGAAGTTGACTTACAACCACTTGGGCTGGGAGCTGTTAGCCGAATTACAGGAAACCCTGAAAATAACGAGGCTTTCATGGGCTATTCAAGCTACAATTTCCCTGAACGGATATACCGACTCAATTTGAACAACGGGGTATTAGAACCTTACTTCCTACCCGAGCTTGACTTTGATCCCGCGGATTACGAAATTAAACAAGTGGCCTTTGACAGTTACGATGGTGTTTCGGTAAATATGTCAATCGTTCATCGTAAGGGACTGCGTTTGACTGGGAATAACCCTGGACTCTTGTTGGCCCTAGATGAAGAATTGTCCCCACCTAAACTCCAGTTCAATCCTACGGGCTTACAATTGATGCCCATCATGCTAGAACACAATGGCGTTTGTGCGATTGCTCAGATCCGTGGACAGGAAGGTAACGGCCGGAGGTGGCTCCGAGCCGGATCGGGAAAGAACAAACAGAATAGTTTTGACGATTTTCAGGCTGCTGCTGAGTATCTGATCGCAAATAAATACACGTCTTCTGAAAAGTTGGCGATCTATGGTCAAGGAAGAGGCGGATTGGTTGTTGGGGCCTGCTTGACACAAAGACCTGATCTGTATAGGGCTACGATACCGGCGAATGGACTCCTGGATATGCTGCGGTACCAAAGGTTCGCGGGGGGATGGTTATGGAAAGATTTGTATGGGGAGAGTACTGACGAGGAACTATTCAGCTTCCTCTACGCTTATTCCCCCTTACACAATGTCGTGGAAGCTAATTATCCTGCAACCTTGGTTATGACAGCAGAGCATGATGACCGGATTGTGCCGGCTCATTCCTATAAGTTTACTGCAGCCTTGCAGGCACTGCAGAATAAGACAGAGGCCTACCCGCCTATTTTGATCCGGGTGGAGAATGGAGCTGGGCCTGTACAAAAGAGCTCTTTATCAAAAGCGATAACAAGTGGAACTCAAGTGTTGAGTTTTATACTATTTAATTCAGACGAAGCTATTGCCTACTGACGATGATCTATTTGGTTAAGATCGGATTTTTGCCCATTCGCATTTGGGATATCCTCGACATATTGATCGTGGGGTATCTGATGTATCTGATCTATCGATTGCTGCGAGGGAGTATTGCTTTCAATATCTTCGTTGGAGTTTTGATGCTCACGATGGTGGCCTGGTTGGTGAATCGGCTGCAGATGGATCTGTTGTCTACGGTTATGGAGAAGTTTGTAGAGGTGGGAGTCATCATCATAGTTGTGATTTTTCAACCAGAAATAAGGCGGTTTCTCCTATTTTTGGGAAATACCACGCTTAGACAGCGATCCCATTTTTGGGAGCGGCTGTTGAATCGGAATTTTCAGGCTACCCCAAAAAAGGAGCAGGAGGTGATGGCCTTAAAAGCCGTAATGCTAAGGCTTAGCAAACAGCGAATTGGGGCTTTGATCGTTTTGAGTAAAAATGCCAACTTGGAAGGACTCATCAATTCCGGGGTACGATTGGATGCCCAGATTAGTGAACCTTTGATCGAAAGTATTTTTACGAAAGAAAGTCCTCTACATGATGGCGCCCTGGTGATCGCAAATGGTAAATTGCAATGGGCGAGTTCGGTACTTCCCGTTTCGGATAATCCGAGTTTACCCAAAAGCGTTGGTTTGCGGCATCGAGCTGCGGTAGGTATTACCGAACGCTCCAATGTGGCAGCATTCGTGGTATCAGAAGAAACCGGTAGTATTTCCTTCTCTATTGAAGGTAAATTGGACCGGAAATTGTCAGAGGATGGGATTATTGAATTATTGAAAAGACACTATTTATAGGCTGCAATGAGAATTGATAGAACGGAGGAGTTTTTACTCACTACCGAAACCAAACAAGCTATCTCGGCCTTGCTACACCTTTGTTTTCCTGGATATCCGGCACATCAAACTTACTACAAGTACCCACCGACTTTTCGTTATTTGCTTTGGGAAGGAAAGGAGTTAATAGGCCATATGGGAGTAGTTTCCCGACCCATTGGGTATGAGGGAAGTCTTTTTCCTGTATTTGGCATAATGGACCTCTGTATTTCTCCCACTCACCAACATCAGAAATTGGCCACATATTTATTGTCAGAATTGGAGGAACTGGGCAAAAAATCTGGCATTGATTTCATACTTTTAATCGCCAAAGAACGGGAGCTCTATTTGAACAATAATTTTCAAGCGGCTAGTAATCTGTGCAAGTGGCTGTTGCTAACGGATAACCGAGCGTTAGGCTTGGTTCGCCGCGAACTTACCGATCTGATGGTCAAACCCTTGCAACTAAGGTCCTGGCCCAGTGGCGCTATCGATTTGATGGGCCCACTTTTTTAATGTTGAGTAATTAATGTTGAATGAATAATGTTGTACGTTGAATGAATAAAACCTTATTAATTAACCATGCAACACTGTTCATTGTAACTCTGCTTTAATCAAAAATAAAACCAGAAAAGATAGCATATGGAAAATGTGATGCAGTACATCGAAGAACATAAGGATAGGTTCTTGGATGAGCTATTGGAGATGTTGAAAATCCCGTCAATCAGTGCAGATCCCGCCTACAAAGATGATGTGATGAAAACGGCCATGATGGTTGCCGACTTATTGAAGGCTGCCGGTGCAGATGCCGTGGAGGTGATGCCAACCGAAGGGCACCCAATTGTTTACGGTGAGAAGATCTTAGGCGAGGGTTTACCGACTGTTTTAGTATATGGGCATTATGATGTTCAGCCGCCTGATCCCTTAGATCTTTGGGAATCACCACCTTTTGAACCTGTGATCAAGAAGACAAAAATCCATCCCGATGGAGCGATTTTTGCTCGTGGGGCCTGTGATGATAAAGGACAATTCTTCATGCATGTGAAAGCCTTCGAGGCTATGATCAAGAATGATGCGCTCGGCTGTAACATCAAGTTCATGATTGAAGGGGAAGAGGAAGTTGGTTCTGATCACTTGGGCGACTTCTGTAGAGCGAACCAGGAGAAACTGGCTTGCGATGTTATCCTAATCTCTGATACCTCTATCATTTCTAATAGTACGCCATCCATCACCACAGGTTTGCGTGGCTTGAGTTATGTTGAAGTAGAAGTCACTGGACCTAATCGAGATCTCCACTCCGGTGTATATGGTGGAGCAGTGGCAAACCCAGTTAATGTATTGTGCGGAATGATCGCTTCCTTGCAAGACGAAAACAAGCACATCACCATTCCTGGCTTTTACGATGATGTAGAAGTGATCTCTACTGACGAAAGAGCAGAAATGAATAAAGCGCCATTCAGCCTTGATCAGTATAAAGAGGATTTAGCTATTGGTGATATCCAAGGAGAGAAAGGGTTTACTACCATGGAGCGTACTTCTATTCGCCCGACTCTGGATGTAAATGGAATTTGGGGAGGATATACCGGAGAAGGAGCTAAAACGGTATTGCCTTCCAAGGCTTTTGCCAAAATCAGTATGCGTCTGGTTCCACATCAGAACTCTGATAAAATCGCTAAACTCTTTGCCGATCATTTTGAAAGTATAGCGCCTGATTCCGTGAAGGTTAAGGTGAGCTTTCATCATGGCGGTGAACCAGTAGTTACACCTACCGACACACCAGAATACCGTGCAGCGCATCTAGCTATGCAGGAGACCTTTGGTAAAGCACCCATCCCGAAACGAGAGGGAGGAAGTATCCCGATTGTCGCGCTATTCGAAGAAGTACTTGGCGTGAAGTCCGTTTTGATGGGATTCGGGCTGGATTCTGATGCTTTGCATTCGCCCAATGAGCACTATGGACTATTCAATTTTTATAAAGGCATAGAGACTATTCCGTATTTCTATCATCATTATGAGCGATTACGTAAGGAATCATGAGGGATGCCTTTTTACTACTATTAAAAGACTTGAACAGTATGAGAAACCTATTGATTTTTGCCCTTGTCCTATTTACCCAAACATTTGTTTTTGGACAAGGGAGCGTTTACACCATGATGGATAAACGAGTGGCCAAGGTAAAAGATAAGGTGGTGGAATGGCGTCGTTACTTACATGAGCATCCAGAATTAAGCAACCGAGAATTCAAAACGGCTGCTTATATTGAAAAGCATTTGAAAGGCCTTGGATTGAAGGTGCAAACCGGGATCGCGCATACGGGGGTGGTGGCAGTGCTGGAAGGTGGCCGCCCCGGCCCAACGATTGGTCTTCGAGCAGATATGGATGGCTTGCCGGTGGTAGAGAGAGCTCCGGTACCCTTCGCTTCAAAGGTGAAAACTACTTTTCTAGGGGAAGAGGTCGGCGTGATGCATGCTTGTGGTCACGATACCCATGTCGCCATGTTGATGGGAGCAGCTGAGGTGCTTGTAAATATGAAGGATCAACTCGCTGGTAAGGTAGTTTTCATTTTTCAACCCGCTGAAGAAGGCGCGCCTCCCGGTGAAGAGGGGGGGGCCAAACTGATGGTCAAAGAGGGAGTACTTTCGGACAATGGTGTGGATGTCATTTTTGGCTTACATATCAACTCTAAAACAGAGGTTGGACACGTCAACTATAAGCCCGGTGGCACCTTGGCTGCTGTCAATCGACTGGTGATCAAGGTTAAGGGTAAGCAGACGCATGGTTCTACCCCTTGGACTGGAGTGGACCCGATTGCTGTTTCTGCTCAGATCATTCAGGGCCTACAACACATCATTAGTCGACAAACCCAGCTCACCAAGGAAGCCGCTGTTATATCTATTGGAAAGATTAGCGGAGGAGTCAGATCTAATATCATTCCTGAGGAAGTGGAGATGATAGGCACCATCCGAACCCTTGATGTAGACATGCAGAAGAAGGTCCATGCGGACATTCGCAGGACTGCTACCAAAATTGCGGAGAGTGTTGGAGCAGTGGCAGAGGTAACTATTGAAGAAGGTTATCCGGTTACATTTAATGATATAGATCTTACGAGTCAAATGCTACCAACAGTTGAGTCCACAGCTGGCAAGGAAAATGTGCATCTAATTGATGCTCGAACCGGAGCCGAGGACTTTTCCTTCTTTGCTCGGGAAATTCCTGGTTTATTTCTGTTCGTAGGTGGTATGCCCAAGGGGATGAACCCTGCAGATGCAGCTCCGCACCACACTCCTGACTTCTTCATTGATGACAGTGGTTTAGATCTTGGAGTAAAGTTGCTGTGTAATCTAACGGTGGACTACATGATCAAAAACCAAAAGTAATGTTCAACAAGATTTCTCTTCTGGTAGGCTTAGTATTTATGACAATAGCTTGTCAGCAAACGCTCATTATGGACGAAAAGATAATCGATTGGCAAGGGCATCGCGGTGCCCGAGGGCTTGCGCCAGAAAATACCATTCCAGCTTTTCTCAAAGCCCTAGAATATCCGGCTGTCCGTACACTGGAATTGGACTTAGCTGTTTCGAAGGATAGCCAACTGGTTGTTTCTCATGAGCCCTGGATGAACGCCGTCTTTTGCTTGCAGCCTGATGGTTCGCCCATAGCTGAAGAGGAGGAGAAAAGTCGATATGCGATTTATCAGATGACCTATGAGGAGGTGAAGGCCTTTGACTGCGGTTCTAAAGGGAATCCCAACTTTCCCGAGCAGCAGTTGATGAAAGCCTATAAGCCGACTTTTCGGGAAATGGTCAATGCAGTAGAAGAACACGTAAAGGCCAACCAATTGCCTGCTCCGCATTACAATTTAGAAATTAAAAGTGAGGTGGAATGGGATAGTATTTTGTGTCCCAATCCTCAAACTTTTGCTCGCATGGTAGTCGATGAATTGGAAGCACTTGGCATTGTAGATAGAGCAGTTGTCCAGTCTTTTGATATGCGCCCCTTGAGGGAAGTGCGAGCCTTGAATCACAAGTTAAGAATTGCACTCTTGGTGTATCTACCAGCAAGTTTAGATGATCAATTAGACCAGCTAGGCTTTATACCGCAGATATATAGCCCATATCACAAATTGGTTACCGCTAATTTGGTGAAAGAAGCCCATGCAAAAAGCATGAAGATCATTCCCTGGACGGTGAATGAGACCACCTTAATGGATTCTTTGCTGCAGATGGGAGTAGATGGAATCATCACAGATTATCCTGATCGAATCCCGGAAGTTTATTAGAATGCTGGGTTGATCAGCAAGCAATAGAAAGGATAAGAAGATTTTTAAGGACTTCTTATCCTTTCGTCTTTTTAAGAAAGTCAAGAAGCTCCAATTCCATCCTTCTGCACCTTCCTATGATGGGCTAGGGCAAAGTGGATTTGGGTATAGGAGAATAGACCATCAAAACGCTCATAGATATCTTTCAACTTATAAGGCTGTTCCAGGTACTTTAGTGTACCTACTATCTCTTTGATTTGGGTGGAGGAGATAATCGGATCGAGCTTAATGGCTTCCCCATTCTCATACAATTGTGCTAAGTGATTGTAAATGGTTCTAGTGGTAAGTTCTCGCTTTGTAGCCATTTCTTCCACGCTTAGCCCTTGCTGGTATAATTGCAAGGTGACCTGTAAGGTAGCGCCATCTCGCATGGTGGTGGCGTGCTGTGTGACGAAACCACGGATGGCTTCCATGAACGCATCACCGTATAATTGCAGTTTCCTTTCCCCAACCCCAGATATTTGCTGCATTTCCGCATCCTGCATTGGACGGCGGGCAGCCATTTCTTCCAAAGTTGCATCGCTAAAGATGATATAAGGAGGTACGCCTCGTTGTTGAGCCAGTTGTTTCCGCAGTTGCCGGAGTACTTCGAAAAGGTCGTCTCGGACCCGCTGACGCTTCGTAACTGGCTTGGACTTGGCTTTTGCAGCCTCCTGTCTTGCTTTTACCGTGGTCTGTTGCACCAGTTGGATGCGTTCCCCTTTGAAAAGCACTCGTTGACTGGCAGGTGTCATCTTCACCACACTCTTTTGATCATAGGCGATCTCCAGATAACCTAGATTGATCAATTGCAGCAGATAGTGCTGCCAATCCAAGAAGCTATATTCACGTCCCGCTCCGTAGGTCTTGATGTTTTGAAAACCACGCTCAAAGATTTCCTTACGTCCCGATCCACGTAATACATCGATTAAGAAGCGCAGACCGACACTCTCCCGCAAGCGATAGACGGCTGAAAGTGCCTTCTGGGCGATGATCGTTCCATCGAAATAGGTTGGTGGATTTAGACAGTTGTCACAATTACCACAACGCTCATTGCTATCTTCGGAGAAGTAGTTGAGTAAAATCCGGCGCCGGCAAGCCAGGGATTCGGCATACTGCTGCATACGCTCTAGCTTGGCCAACTGGATTTCTGTATTTTCAGATTGATTCTTTTCCAGAATTTCCCGTAGGATCATAACATCCCCATAGCTGTAGAAAAGCAAGGTCTCGGCCGTGGTTCCATCCCTCCCTGCCCGTCCAATTTCTTGGTAGTAGCTTTCCATGTTCTTGGGCAGGTTGTAATGGATAATCCAACGCACATTGGATTTGTCAATACCCATACCAAAAGCTATGGTAGCCGCGATCACTGGTATTTGATCATTGATAAAAGCTTCCTGGATATGTGATCGCTCGGCGGCACTTAAGCCAGCATGATAAAAACCAGCTTTAATTCCTCTGGCGTTCAATTTTTCAGCAAGGTTTTCTGTACTCTTCCGGCTCAAGCAATAAATAATGCCAGACTGATCCTTTTTTCGGCCGATAAAGGCTAGAATCTGCTCCAAGCGTTTCTGCCCTGGGCGCACCTCCAAGCTAATATTTGGCCGGTCAAAAGAAGCTATGAAGGTCTGGGAAGTTGCCAAGCCTAACTGCTCAATAATATCCTTTCGAGTCAACTTATCTGCCGTGGCTGTCAAGGCGATAATGGGGACATGGGGAAAGTCTCGCTTGATGAACTTAAGCTGACTGTACTCCGGTCGGAAATCATGACCCCAAGCTGAGATGCAATGTGCTTCATCAATGGCAAAAAGATTAACCTTAGCCTTTTGTAGCAAGGGCTGAAAGGAAGAATTGACGAGCTTTTCCGGAGATACGTACAGTAACTGAATATTGCCATGAAAGAAGTCATCTTCGATGGCTTGTTGCTCAGCGGTGTCCTGACTACTATTTAGGAATGCGGCCTTGATTCCATTGGCTTTGAGACTTTCTACTTGGTCCTTCATGAGAGAAATCAGCGGACTGATCACTACGCAGGTTCCAGGCATGGTGATCGCAGGAATTTGGTAGCAAATGGATTTTCCACCACCGGTCGGCATCAGTACGAGGGCATCCTTACGATCATAGACCGATTGAATGATTTCTCCCTGCATGGGGCGGAAGGTCTCGTAACCGAAGTATTTCTTGAGCGCTGTCTTGGCGTTATCTAAATGCATATTCACGGTAAAATGAGGGTAGAACTCGGACTATCCGAATGCTAACTAATCAATAGATTCGAGGGACTGGCCCCGTTCTGCTGTGTTTTGATCCTGCTGAAGTAAAAGTAACAATTTTGCCTTAGTTCTCGGACTGAAGGCCAACTTGCAAATAGGTAAGGGTATAAAAAGTGAAAAGGGCTTTTTCTGGAAAAAGCCCTTTTCATGAATAGAACACTGAGATTGAGCGCTCGAAAGCGCCTAGAGTAAAAATATTACTGGAGTTTAGTCTTATCTTTTTAAAAAAAGTGGGACTTTCTAGATCGAAAGTCCCTATGTAAACACGCTTCTTGTTGATAGGTGAATAGGAAGGATAATATCTTTTCCTGTTCACGGGATCTTTGTCTAAGATGCTTCAAAGATAAGGGGAAGAATACTTCTGTGAAACCCCATATTCATGGGGTGGGGTGGGGGGGTACCTATTTGGCGAACTTCCGCATCTGCAGCTGCACCTGAAAACCGTTGTCCTTAGCGATCTTAATCTCGGCCTTAAGTCGTTGGGCACGCATCTTCATATTGGTCAACCCTTGGCCGGATTTCTTGCGGGTGCGAACGTTGATGATTTTGCCTCTGCTTTCGTTTTCAAGCACAGCTACCGGGATGGCAGCTCCATTGTCACTAATGGTGAGTTGGAATATAGCTCCTAAGTTTTCCATCTGAATATTAACCTTGGTAGCTTGAGAGTGCTTAGCAATATTGTTAATGGCCTCTTTGTAGATGAAGTAGATATCTTGGCGAATATTGGCCGGAATCTTCTGTTGGCGCTCCATCTTGCCCACTCTAAAGTCGTAGCGAATATCGATGGGCAATAGAACTTCATCGGCATGTACATGCATTCTTTCAATCAGGTCTTCCAATCGATCTTTGCGAGAATCAATGGACCATATCACATCACTCATTTTTGACATGGCTTTTCGACTGGCTTCTCCGATCGTTTTTAACCGAGGCTTGAGGTTTTGATCCTTGGACATCATACTGAGCATATCCGATTGCATGGCAATGCCGGATAGAAGGCCACTCACTTCATCATGTAAATCACTGGATAGCTTCATCCGTAGTCTTTCCATCCGTAGTTTTTGCTCAAGCCGATTTTTCAGGATAGCATAGATTACACCCACTAAGCCCAAAAAGACGAAGAACCAAAAGATTGGTTTTTTGTAGAAGTACTGTTCAATTTGAATGCGCATCTCATACTCTTCAGTACTCCAATTGCCGTTGCTATCCGCGCCCTTGACACGTAGTACATAATCTCCTGGGGGTAAATTATTGTATTTGATTACACCCGTCTTATGGTCACGCCAAGACTGCTCGTAATTCTCTAGCTTGGACCGGAATCGGATTTTACCTCGACCGTAGTAGATGGGCAGCGCAAAATGCAGGGTGAAAAAGGATGCACCGGGTTGGATTGTCAACTCTTTGAGGTTGACCAAGTTAGTATCCTGAACGATAGGTTGGTTACTATCGGAGTCAAATCTCTCGACTCTAGTTAAAATCACTTTCGGAATGTCTTTGTCCACCAAGATATCTTCTGGATAGAAGGCATTCAGTCCGTTTACGGTGCCGAAATAGCACTGTCCATATTCATCCTTATAGAAGGAGAAAGGCGTGAATTCATCATTACTAAATCCATCAATTTCGTAAAAAATTCGGAACAATTCTTCATTGCGATCATAATGAGTTAAACCGTTGAAGGTGCTTATCCAAAGGTTTTGATTCTCATCTAGCTGTATACCGTGAACGGTACTACTCGACATCCCATTATCCTTGGTGAAAACACGCACACTCTTCGTGACTGGATCCAAAGCATTGAGCCCATTTTTAGTGCCAATCCACATTATACCGGCCTGGTCTTCCACAATCACATAACAGCTATTATGAGAGAGTTGTCCTTCTCCACTTTCATTATCGATGGAGAATCTTTCGATATCGCCAGTCTTAGGGTTCATTTTCAGCACACCAACATCAGTCCCCATCCAGAGATCCCCGTCTTTATCAAAAGTCAGATAGTAGGGCGTTAGACCCTCCAACGGATTTAGGCTATCAGGAGTCTCGTAGGGTATAAATTCTTCTTTTCTGGCATCAAAGAGGAGCAATTGGCCTTCATGCTCCTTTTCAGCCCCAGCAATCCAGATGGTACCATTTTCATCTTGGGCCATGGCCTCAAATCCAATAGTTCCTGGATAGGAATGGGTTTCACAAGTCTCCAGATCATATCGGATTAATTTGCCGTAATTGGTGAAATGACAAGTGATGGCCCAGAGATAGCCGGTTGGATCATATAGTAATTCTGAAGCACAGGTAAAGTTGATATGGCG
>CAJXPD010000196.1 GCA_913057785.1 uncultured Lewinella sp.
GTTGGTGTTTTCCACCAACAATTATCCCTAGCCGCTCGTGTTTCCCACCAACAATCCCCACTAATTCAATTTCTGCCGTTCCGGAATGGCTGACAGCTGTCGAATCCGCATCTGTTCCGCCTCTAGGAAAATGATGTCGCTACTGTCCCCCAAAATCTCGTCAATTAGACCATACTCCATGGCTTGCATGGCATTCATGTACCGATCGCGCAGAAAATCCTGTTCAATCTCCCGCCAATTTCGACCGGTGTGTTTGGCCACCAGATGGAAAAGCTGAGCCTGTGCTCTTTCCTGCTCCTGATAGGCAATGCGGACATCTTCGGTGTATCCTTTAGCACCGCCACCAGCCGGATGCATGTGGATAGTAGCATGCGGTAGGGCAAAACGTTTGCCCGCAGCGCCAGAGGCGAGTAGCACGGAAGCCATGCTCGCCGTCATCCCTACGGCTGTGGTATAAACAGGTGCCTTGATCATCTGCATCGTATCATAAATACCCATCCCGGCATAAACGCTACCGCCAGGGCTACAGATGTACAGGTTAATTGGACGTTTAGAATCTTGACTGTCGAGGTAGAGGAGCTGTGCGATGATCAGATTGGCCATGCGGTCCTCCACCTGTCCGTTGAGAAAGATAATGCGTTCCTTCAGGAGCAAACTGTAGATATCGAAAGCTCTACCTTCATTCCCATGGCCATCTACGACCATAGGAATCACACTATTATGGTATTCCATAACTGAATTATTGGTTGATCAAATGGATTAATGAATTACTGACTAGAAGGAGTTGGCTATCTTCTGAAGTTTTTCTCTAGTACTACTTAGGTAACTTCAGAAGTATGGGCCTAGCTAAAAAAGGCCTGAATCTTCTGCCACCATTTACGCAGGCTAGGGTCTGCTTGGAGAGATAGATTAATGACCTGCAATTCTGTTTTGAGCTGTTTTCGGCCTGCGGCTTGGATCAAGGTATAGGTCTCCTGCTGAGCTAGCCAATCTTGGTATTTAGATGGGTGCAACAGCAGGTCTGTTCGGACCTCCTGCGATTCTGCCGGACTTAGCCTACCTTGTATATAGGCCTCCAGTTTTTCAATATCATGCAAGGACTTCCGCATGGTGTTCTTGCTTTACGGTTTCGCGTACTTTTTCCAGACACTTGTACTTCTGAACGGTAGCAGAGCGTTCGCTCCGATATCCAAATTCCTTCGCTATTTCTTTCATAGGAGATTTAAAGTAGTAGAAGGCTTGGAGGAGATCCAAGCATTTTTTGCCTGCGGTGGTCAAATAGTCCAACAAGCGGTGTCGATCGGGGAGGGGAGAGGCATCCTCCACTGGAGTGATGGTGAATTCCCCTAGAGATTCCAGATCCAAGCTGGGTTTGTTCTTCTTGCAGTGCTGAAAGAAGAGATTCCGACTGATGCCCAGGATATAGGCGGGTGGATTATGCTGCTCACCGATTTGATCAGATACCACCTTTTCGAAATACAGGATCATGGCATCTTGAAAGATATCTTCTGCTAAAGCCAGATCGCCCCCCTTGCGCGCCACAAAACGGGCCACCGAAGGAAAAACCTTCTTATACAATGATCGAAAAGTTTGCTCCCGATTTTGCTGAAATTTCGCCTTTACAGTGCCTTTTTCCTTTTCCATAATTATCCGTTTCTACTATTAAGTGGCCAAATCCCTTCAAACATCACCTTCAATTTCTAACTTTTTTCAAAAAAAGTCCAGCCTGCCTGGAGTTGTTGTTCGGAGTTGTTGTCTGGAGTTTGTAACTACAGACTAGCTAACCCGCCTCCCTTTCCATTCATACCGCCGCACCAACAAGCTTCCCATCCCCACCAAGGCGATGTACAGGATATGTCCAACTTGCGCCCATCCCAGGGCAGAACGGAGATCCGTTCGTCCGAAAAACAGCATCCCTTTTTGCAAAAGCAAGTAGTCCGCACCGGACTTGATAGTAAATGCAAGGATAAAGGCCCATAGGGCATATAGTTCACCGGTCCAACTCAGTAAAAAGCAGAGTATGATACCCCAACAAGTGGTGAACACCAAGCCGGCAATTAACGTCACCCGTGTATCCGTATAGCTGGCATTTTTAGTCCCCCAGCGTAGGCGCTGTTGAACAAAGCTGCTCAGGTCAGGCATCGCCCTGGTGAGCACACTGGCCTGTGCATTTTTCAAAAAACCAACCTGCTGAGGGAAAGCCGAGGCGATTTTGTGGAGAAGAAATACATCATCTCCTGATGCTTTTTCATCGGCACCATCAAATCCTCCCACTTGTTCGAAGGCTTTTTTGGTGTAGGCAAAGTTGGCACCATTAGCCAATAGCAGCTTTCCTGAGCCAATCCCAGCACCCGTGATGAGCATGGTTCCGATGAAATCCAGCGATTGAAACCGCTCCAATGCGTTTCGCTCCTGATGAAATAGGACTGGCCCGGCAATGCATTCCCATTGCTCATTTAGGTGGGCTTGAACCACCTGGCTTACCCATTTAGGAGGAACGATACAATCTGCATCAGTAGTCATAATTAAACTTCCTTTCGCCTGGGAAATGCCTAGGGTGATGGCAGCTTTTTTATACGATTGAGTAGGAAGGTCCAGATGTTCAGCGAGAGATAGAACACGCACACCTTTTACGCGGTAATTCCGTGCAATAGTCGCCGTGTTATCAGTGGAATGATCATCAATGACAATGATCTCTAGGAAATCAGCAGGATAAGATTGTTGAGTTAGACTATCTAAACAAGATTTGATGTTGTCCTCTTCATTCCTTGCCGGCACGATGACGCTGACTTGGACGGTAGGAGGGGCAGCAGGTAAAACATTTGGTGAATTAAGCTTTTCCCATTGGGCCAATAGCCAGCGGATCAGAAAAAAATAGAGAACAGAGAGTAAGACTGCAGCACTACTGATCAAATAAATGATCATATTCATTGCTGCCTTTAGAAGGTGAAGGCTTTTCTTTCTTTATTTCTAGTTGTGGAAGCTCCAGTGCTTCATCGTCGACAATCTCCTCAAATTCCACGAATTCGCCTTGGATGGCAGTCTCTCTAGATTTATTCACTTCCTGGACCTTCTTTTTAAACAAGCCCTTCATCAACAAGAAACCTGACACCAAGGGAAAGCCTAAGGCCGACAATAAGGTAGCAACTACCCCAGTCACGGGATTCTTCTTGAACAGACCGATGATCCATTTTGCGTAACCCACCACCGTCTTGTAGTCAACGATCAAGGCAGCTATTAACAACAGTGGCGCAACCAGCCAAAGTAAGCGAAAAATGAATCTTGCGATGTAAAAAATCGCTATAAGGAATAGGACCATCATCACTATACTCGTGACCGAGTTGAATGGATTGCCCTTAAAATTCATCTGCTTGCGAAAATCGTTCATACACTAGAATTATTCAAGAACCAAATTAACGATACTATTTGATAACTTCAACTGTTTAAGATACACAATTGTTGATAAGAGCGTGTACTTGTTCGACCAGAGAAGAGTATGTATTCGATTAGCAGACATGCTTAATCGATAGACGTATTGAAAGTTTGGTGTTCGTGCCATTTTGTGTCTTCAAGTTAGCGTTTTAGCTGAGAGCTGCTTCCTTCGGTCGCCTTCCTTACTCTAAAACGCCAACCACAAAATTGTCCGAGCTTGGAAAATTTTTATTTTCGTCCATTTACGAGTAATTTTGATGATTATCACGGATTTATTAAATGTAGGCCTTCTGGCCTGAATACCCTAAAAGAAAGCTCATGCTTCGAAATAGACTTTACCTGACGATTACTTTTTGTTGCTTTTTGATCTCATCTGTCTTGCTACAGGCCCAACAACAGATTAAAGTTCATGTTAAAGTGCCTGATTGTGGTTCACAAATGAATTTGTATCAATTTGATGGCTTTCAGTTTCAACAAGTAAAGTCAACGGAGCTCAAAGATGAGCTGTATACTTTTACGCTTCCCTATGGTGAGCCAGATTTCTACCACGTAGGACCAAATGCACGTTCTACTTTTCCTGTTATTCTCGGAAAGGAAGATGGAATGGAAATCCACGGAGAATGCCGAAACTTGAGAAACAGCCGAACTATTGGTTCTCCTATGAATAAAGGCTATGCTCAGGTAAAGCATCAGATCAATAAGTTCAAGAATGAGACCTCCCAATACCTGCGTCGTTTCCGTCGCGCCTCTACCAATAAGGACGAAGGTCAAATAGAAGTGGTGAGAAAGCAGTTAAGTGATCTGGATAAAGCCAAATTGGCTTACCTGGATTCCTTGAAAGCTAAGAATGACTATTTAGGGACGGTGATGACCCTGAATACTTACTTGAGCTACCAAAACAATGGCCAGGATTACGATCATGAGATCCCATACTTTGCAGAGCGATACTTCCATCATGTTGATTGGAGTAACCCGAACTACAATAATCTACCTTGGGTATACGAAGGGTTTAAGTCTTACACTAATACGCTTAGCAGCTTAGGCCTCCCGGCCGATGTGCATCAGACTATGATCGAGAAGGAACTGAACAAGTGGCCCGAAGCGACCAGTGCACAAAAGCTTGCCTTCGCAGGCGTATTGAATGTGCTTAAACAGAAGAACCACGCTAACTATCTCCCTTTCGCCAATGCCTTCCTAGAGCGCTTCAAGGAGTCCGATCCTAAGACTACTGGGGCCCTGGCCAAGGAATTGGAACGAGCCAAGCAATTAATGGTAGGAGGCGAAGCACCTAATTTTACTCAACAAACACCAGAAGGGGCTGACCTTAGTCTGCATGATCTACGCGGTAAAGTGGTCTTGGTGGATTTCTGGGCAAGTTGGTGTGGGCCCTGTCGACGTGAGAACCCACATGTGGTAGGCTTGTACAATCGTTATAAAGAAGACGGTTTTGAAATCATTGGTGTGAGCTTGGATCGTAAGAAAGATGCTTGGTTGGCAGCCATTGAAAAGGATGGCTTAACCTGGCAGCACGTTAGTGACTTAAAAGGGTGGAGCAATGCCGTTGCAAAATCTTTTGGGGTTTCTTCTATCCCTCATACCATCCTACTCGATAAAGATGGCAAAATCTTGGCTAGAGGTCTTCGCGGTGAAGCCTTGAAAAGAAAACTAGAAGAGCTGTTTCCTGAAGAAACTAAAGGAGACCGGTAAATCTTTTAGCTGATCCTCAATTAGATTGGGCCTGATAGTATAACTCTGAGCAATTCTCTGGGGTTAGGATTTCATTTGCCATCCGTTGCAAGTCAACGGTAGTAACGGCTTTGTACAGATCTACTTCTTGGTTAATGTAGTCTGCATCTCCTAACAACTCAAAGAAAGCCAGATTGATAGCCTTGTTCAAGACATTCAATTCTGAAAACACCAAGGTACTTTCAATGCGGTTCTTGATCTTCTGCAATTCACGTTCTGGCACGGAATTGTTTTTGATCTCTTCCAGTTCTTGCCAGATGGCTTTTTCTGCTTCCTCCTGACTTACCCCTTTGGCAGGATGTCCTTCGATGATAAACAGGCCGGGATCAACGCTCCCCGTTAGATAACAATCAATTTGAGTGAATAGCTGCCGTTCTTTCAGCAGTCGTCGGTATAGACGTGAAGAAGAGCCATTGCAGAGTATATCCGATAGCAAATCCGTTGGGTAAAAGTCGGGGTGTGTCCGAGAGGGACTATGGAAAGCCAGGTACAACGCATCATTGGGTACTTTGGCCTGATTAATTCGTTGCTGCAGCTCTTTTTGCGCCGGCTCCGGAGGAATGTTTCTAGCGGGAATGGTGCCGGCAGGGATATCGCCAAACCACTTTTGGGTCAATTCCTGAGTTTTCTCCTTATCGATATTACCACAAACCACCAAAATCGCATTATTCGGGCGATAATAGTTGTAGAAGAAGGTCTTGACATCCTCAATGGTAGCGTCCTCTACATGCTTAGGCACTTTACCAATAGTTGGCCAACGGTAAGGGTGTACCTTATAAGCTAGATCAGAAATATGATGCCAAGCATCTCCATAGGGTTGGTTAAGGCAAGTTTCCTTAAACTCCTCTACCACTACCTTGCGTTGTACATCTAGGACCTTCTCATCGAAATTCAAGCCTAACATCCGGTCAGATTCCAGCCAGAATGCAGTCTCTATGTTTTCTGCAGGGAGCAAGTCATAAAAATTCGTGATGTCGTTATTGGTAAAGGCATTATTTTCTCCTCCTGCGGTCTGGATCGGTCCATCAAAATCAGGGACATTCACCGATCCTCCAAACATGAGGTGCTCAAACAGGTGCGCAAACCCAGTCTTCTCCGGTGATTCATCCTTAGAACCTACGTTATAAAGCACATTCAGGGCTACCATCGGGGTACTCTTATCTTCGTGATGTACCACCCGTAAGCCATTCGCTAATTCAAATTTGGAAAACGCTATCACTTGATGCTTTTTAGGTCATGGAAGAAGCATTCTTCCTCTTCATATTTATAGACATGCCTACTGGCTATCTAGATAGATATACACCTGGGATCAAAATTAGTTTCGAGGCTTTCTTTGACGGCCAAACTTTTACCTGTCAAGCCTCGACCCAGCTATGATTTCAGGGATGCGCAAATTTAGCTAAAATGACTGGTAATTGATCAATCATTTTACGATTCTCTAACAAGCTGGAGTATACCTGACCGATGGGCTTCAAACCTTCATCAGACGGTTCACACCAAAATGAAATAGTCTTGCATCTACTATAATATCATTGTTAAGCGCTCGACTCAATTTTGAAGAGAAGTTGCCTGGTCTTTCCACCAGGAAGTATCAAGATTTCTAAAAGAGAATAAACTGAGGATTCCCTATGCTGTAGTGGGACGCTTTGGTCTGGGCTATGGTTAGCTATTGACCTGGTATTCCTATGGTTTCTTGACAAGTTTAAAGAATTCAGTATGAATAGAAAAGTACGTATTCGTTTAGACCATCAACATGTAGAATGGATGAAGAGAAGTGAGCTTATAGCCCTTACGGTAATAACCGTCGAAGTATAGGTAAAACCATATCAAACGACTTCATGCTGTACTTCAACGCTAACTGGTGTGCACCGACTTGGATATGGACTAGCATTTCAGCAGGGAGCTGCTGTCTCTTGGGACTGCTACTGGTGGCTTGTGAGACCGTTACCAAGAAGGAACAGCTGAAAAGTGAGTGGAACCAAAATGATACCTTGTTAATCAGTGTTTCTACGGCTAGCGGGTGGTTGCTGGATGTATATGCCGCCGGGGATGGTGTACTGAAGTATCGTACTAAGGCCCGAGATTGTTATTACCTAGCTGAGAATACATTCAAATTTGATAGTCTCAAAAGGAAATTAGCAGGAGGCTTGCACAGAGTTAATTTTCAGCAGCCACCGCCGCTTGGCGTTCGAATCATCACCAGTCAATATCCTTCAGGCTTCTTTTATGCGCTTCAGGATAAAGCCATTGCAGAAGATCTATTTCACAAGGCTTATAGAGCTGGAATGCTTGATTTAGCAAAGGATAGACGTTCAACACGCCTCCGGCGAACCTACCGATTTCATCCTCCAATTTCTAAAGAATAGGAGACGAAAGATGTTAACTTGAACAGGACATAGACGCGCTTTTCGAACTAAAGAAATAGGATTTAATCCAAAAGATCTGGTAGTTTTTCGACGATGTACAAGGGTGTCCTCATTAGCAGCGATGCCCTTGTACCATCCTTTGCCCCTCCCTTTTTTCTTATCTATGTGCCTAAATGAGCCAGGCTTGCCTACTTTTACGCATAAATCCTGCCCGTAATAAATACATGATATTTTGTTGGTTTTAATTGTTTGATAGTTAATTACTTAGCACTTAAGTATGTGCTTTTAACTTTATATGAACCTATAGCGATAGGGAATAAATTATATTTTTTTTATAAGTTTGACATCGAATTTGATATATTGTTCTATAGCATAATCTTACCAAAACATAGCAGTAAATACAGAATTACAATATCAGATTGTAGATAGAGAACTAAACGCACACCCAAGAATTATAATTCCGCCATTACAGTAAGCCAGAATTAATCACTAAATACACTAAGAGATGAGACGACTCCCCCCGTTGTTCTTCATGCTCTGCATGAGTCTTGTTGCTTTCTCGCAAGAGACAAAAGTAACCGATAGCGGATGGCCCTACGAAGTACTGAAAAAAGGCAAATCTGCAAAGTTGGGCTTGGATAAAGCCATGGAGAATCACAATCAGTTGATTGATGCCAACGGACATATCCTTGCCAGCACTTACGCTGCAGGAATTCCTGACTACCAGTTGATCAGTGATCTGCCTAAAGGTATGCAAGATGCCTGCAAAGTGATGAACTTAGGAGGTAAGTATCGATTTCAGATTCCGATGAGCCATTTCCGTGCCATGGCGAAAAGTAAATCGCCGCCAAATCTCCCAGGTGATTATATCGTTTGGGAAGTGGAGCTATTGCGGATTTTACCGCCCCTACCAGATATTTCCAAGATCATTAAAACGACCATGGGGAAGTCTGGAACGAAGGTAGCTTTTTCAAAATTCCAGGAATTGGTTAAGCCGAAGAGCAGAACCGTTTACCTTGGTGAATTCGAGGTCAATCAGGTTGGCTATCTATTCTTAACCAAAAATGCTCATCAGGAAGCTATTCAGGTGTTTGAATTCAATGTATCGCAGCACCCTCGGTCCGCTAATGCCCACGATAGCTTGGCAGAAGCTTATTTGAAATCCGGGGATAAGGCCATGGCTGTTAGGCATTATGAACAATCCCTGAAGCTGAATCCAAAAAACGAGAATGCCAAGAAAATGTTGGCAGAGGTAAAATAGAAAGCTTATTCGGGCACTTCAGACCTCAAAACTTCGGCTTCACAGCCATAATTGCGGGCCTGAAATGCCCTGAGTTGATTTTACCCTCCCTAGCGGCTAATATTGAAGATACCATCAAAAAGTATCTTCAATGAAATCACTAGTCACTGTTACTGCACTTTTCCTTTTCGGCAGCACACTGAACCTCCTATCAGCTCAGGATAGTCTCCTCGTAGCCACTATCCGGCAACACACTTACCAGTTAAGCCTAAGCGAACAAAACTTCTCCGGAGACGGAGCGGCGGTTCTACAAGAGGCCATGAAGGCCCCGCAATTTCTATTGGTGGGAGAGCAGCATGGTATTGTAGAAGTAGGGGCCTTTACCAATGCACTACTCAAAGCTGCTCGGCCACTTGGTTTCGAATACTTCTGTGTTGAAACAGATCCCTTCATTGCCAAAAAACTAGAACAGTTGGTGGGGGAGGGGAAGCCAGCCCTAGACGATTTTGTGAAAGCCTTTCCGCTTTCTATTCCCTTTTATGACAATCAAGAAGACTTTCAGATGCTTACTACAGCTTTGGAGGCTGGTAAAGGGCAATTGCCTACACTTTGGGGAGTGGATCAAGTATTTGCAGCAGCCCCTCGCTATCTATTTCAACGATTAACGGAAATAGCTCCGGATGCTAAGGCAAAAGCATTGGCAGCGGATTACCTCAAAAAAGGACGCGAAGGTTTGCAAGCCGTCATGAAGAACGGAGATTTTAATCAAATGATACTGAATCAGCTGGAGGAGAAAGATTTTACTCAATTGTTTACAGCCTTTGGCAATGACCCCCAATCAGAAAGTACCCAGATCATACAGGGAATGATGAAGACGAAGGAAATCTATGCCGCTTGGTATGCGGGCAAGTATCACCAAAATAACTTGATCCGCTCTAAGCTGATGAAAAAGCAGTTTATGGAATACTATCGGGAAGCCGAAAAGCTCGACCCAACGCCAAAAGTAGTCTTTAAGTTTGGTGCTACGCACACCTACCGAGGTCTTTCTTACTATCAGGTCTTCGACTTAGGTAACTTGGTTTCCGAGCTAGCAGCTATGAATGAAATGGAGTCTCTCCATATCCACTTCACCGGCATAAAGGGGAAGGCCAATAGCGGACTTCAAGGAGAGCAAAGTTTTGATAGTCAAAAAGACATAGCGCCGGAGATATGGGAGGCTATAGCGGATCGAGCAGAAGGACAGGAATGGATTCTCGTTGATATGCGCCCTTTAAGGGAGAAATTTGGTCGTCGTAAACTTAAACCCATCAAAAGTGAAGTATTTAACTATGATTTCTGGATATTCGTTCCAGAAGCGACTCCTGTTACTACGATAAGATAGTCTCAATGAATAGAAAGCTCATCCTAGCCATAAGACTTATCGTCCCCTTGCTGATTACCCTCAGCATGGGGACTTTGGTATATATCCTCCATGCTTTTAAGCGAATGAGCTTTGACATCTACGTGATGTTGGTGTACACGCTATTAGTATACCTTATTTTCTACATCGATCGTAAGGCTATTCATTTTTTGTATAAGAGATATCCACAGAAGAATAGTATCTGGCATCGTTTTATATTACCACTCGTACTAAGTTTCACCATCTCCGACCTGATCATCTTCGTTTTCTATACCCCTTTTAAGTTGTACCAAATTGCACAGGGAGCAAATGACAGTTTCCATTGGATATATGTGCTGACCATTTCGCTCCGGGTACTATTCCTCGTTTTGGCGGCGAACGCCATAAACCAGGTGATCTTTCTAATGCAGAGATGGCAGGAAGAAGCGCTTCGAGCTGAACAATTGGAGCGAGAAAAGACACAGGCGGTGCTGACTTCCTTAAAGCATCAAATCTCGCCACATTTTCTATTTAACAACTTCAACACTTTGTACAGCTTAATTGAGGAGAAATCTGAAAAAGCGGGTGATTTTCTCCTCAAACTATCAGCCCTGTATCGAACGATCCTACAGAACCAGGAGGAGGTCATTCCGATTGAGGACGAATTGCGTGCCTTCCAGGACTATTTATTTCTCCTTAAGACTCGATTCCATGAGGATATTCAAATGGAATATCAATTGGGACAGCTCGACAAGGGAAAGTATTATTTACCACCATTGAGCCTGCAAACACTCTTGGAAAATGCCATCAAGCATAGTCATTTTGATGAAGATCATCCCTTACAACTTCAGTTGACTCAGCGTGGAGAACGGATTACCCTGACGAATAGCATTTATGCAGTAAAAACGGAGACTCTGCCCAGTTACGGTATTGGTTTGGAAAATATTCGGTCGAGGTATCAATTGTTGTCAGATAGAGAAATCGAAATTGAACAAACGGAAGAGCGTTTCACAGTGAGTTTACCTTTACTTAGTCTTGAAAAGCAATTGGTATGAGAGTCTTGATTATTGAAGATGAAACTACTGCGGCCCAGAATTTACAACGGATTCTGAGATCCTATTCATTAGAGATTGAGGTGCTTGCTGTGATTAAGAGTATTAAGAAATCCGTAGGATGGCTGCTAGAACGAGAGGCAGAAGTAGATCTGATCTTTATGGATATAAAACTTTCAGATGGTCTAAGTTTCGAGATTTTTGAACAGGTAGCCGTTCGAAAACCCATAATCTTCACGACTGCATTCAATGAGTATGCGATTCAGGCATTTCGAGTAAATAGCATCGATTACCTACTCAAGCCGGTGGGTATTGCGGCCTTGACTAGGGCATTAGAAAAATTTCAACGACTCCAACTGGACAAACAGATGCTAGTGGACTATCAGCAAGTGTTTAGTCAATTGAGGTTTAATGAAAGACAGTACAAGAGTCGATTTCTTGTGAAAAGTGGTACGGTGCTGCAGGCCGTTGAGGTCCAAGACGTAGCCTACTTTGTGGCTGATGGGAATTTGGTGCTGCTCAAGACTTTTCAAAATAAATCCTACCCTGTAGCCCATTCCTTGCATAAGCTAGAAGATATCTTGGATCCCCAATTATTCTTTCGAGTATCTCGAAATCTGATCATTCAGGTCAAGGCCATTCATAAACTGATTGCCTTTTCAAAAGGGCGATTGAAGCTCGAATTAAGTCCTCCTTTCTCAGAGCCTATCATCGTAAGCAATCAGAAGGCTACCCGACTGAAGACCTGGCTGGATCGATAACCCGTAAAGGACGATTCAGAAATAAATGGAATACAATACTTCCCAAAATAATGGACAAGGCATCATATTTGTCAGGGGTAAATGCTTTTGATAAAGCAGGGAAAACCAACTCGGAGGTAATCAGAAGTACCAAACAAAGCAAGCCAACCACCGGTAAAGGGAAGGTGTATCGATTTCCCAATCGGTATAGATCACGCCATTCCGCCAACAATCCCGTCAACAGCAGCGGGGCCAAAAGAAAAGTATCCAGGTAATGATCTAGGAATGTCAAAGACCAACCCAAAATCTTTTGACTAAATTGATGAAAGACAAATAATAGCGCCAACGTCCAAAAGAAAGGATTATTCAAGGTCTTCATAGGCCTAAAATACTGCCGCAAAAGCGATCATTAATCCAACAATAAGAAAAGGAGAAAGCAAGACCATTACTAGCAAGCCAAAGATGCTGAGGATACCCTTGAATATGACTTGCAGCTTACTATCCTGTTCGCTAACCTTTACATATTGTCGAAAAGATTGGTAGTTTTTTCCAGTCCAGTCCAGGAGTTTTTCGGTGTGATTTTTTTCGGGATCGATTTCATCTGGTCGGATCTTCATTGTCGAGCATTTTATAGGTGAATAAGACAGTTTTCGCTCCAATATCTAGATCTTTAGTATCCTAGATTTGCTAAAGAATTATCTTAGCTGTATAATTAGTACAAATGTACTACTTTGGGTAGAATAGTACAAGTGTACTAAATTTATTCTTCGACGATTTACCTGAAAATGAAGACTAAGGATAAGATATTACAGATGGCCCTTCAGCAGTTTAATGAACGGGGCATTGAACAGGTTAGCATTCGTTCAATTTCCAGTGCGTTGGGGATTAGTGCAGGTAATTTGACCTATCATTATAAGAACACGGATAAGATCATTTATGCGCTTTATCTACAGCTAGTGGATGAATTGGGGCGAAGCATCGAGCAAGTGATCAGCCAGTCGCCAGATATTCAATGGTTATATGAAGCGACAGCCTACAATTGTGGAATGATGTGGAAGTATCGCTTTTTACTGATCGATTTCGTTGCCATCAGTCGTAGAGTCACGGGTATCCGCGACCACTTCCGGCAATTGGTAAAGATGAGACAGTGGCAAATTCGCCAGGCCATCAATGAAATGGTAGAACTTGGCCTCTTTATTCCTGAATGGCAAGAAGGCATGTACGACAAATATATTCTCCGAATGATCATCATGTCAGATGCCTGGATACCTGATGCTCAAATACATTTCGAGGGACAAGAAGAGGAGATCATCCCATTTTACAGCGAATTAATCGTTAGTTCCATTCAACCCTATCTTACCCCTGCCGGACAAGCGGCCTATTTGGCGGTCCTGGGGCAAGCTCCACCAAAAAAGATTACGGGGTACCCTGGTACAGATGATGTAAACCAGGACTAGTTGTTGGCTATCTAACGATTTTGTCGTACCCCTGATTCTAGGGCTTCCGTCTATAGCTAAAATTCGCAGGTAATGTTGGAATTCAAGAGAAATTTCCGACTTTAGTGAAATGTAACTATAGAACGTTTTAATCTAAAAGATACATGCAGAAGATAAATCCATTCCACCTGGCAGTGCCAGTGGATGACCTCAGTAAGGCTAGACATTTTTATGGAACAGTGTTAGGTTGTGAAGAAGGACGATCCTCTGATCACTGGATCGATTTCAATCTTTTCGGACATCAATTTGTAGTGCACTATAAGGCTAAACCAGAACAAGAGGAGGACTTGCATTCCAATCCAGTTGATGGTCATAATGTTCCTGTGCCTCACTTTGGAGTGGTATTAGACTGGGAGGCTTGGGAAGATCTCGCAGCGCGTATGCGGCAACACGGGACTCAGTTTGTGATCGAACCTTATATCCGTTTCAAGGGACAGGTAGGTGAACAGGCTACCATGTTCTTCCTTGATCCAGCAGGTAATGCGCTGGAATTCAAGGCTTTTAAGGATATGGGGCAATTGTTTGCCAAATAGTGGGTATGATAGTAGCAGTTGATGTTGGTAATTCTAATGTCGTGGTTGGAATTGCTAAAGGAGAGAATTGGAACCACATCTGGCGGTTCAACACGGTGGTGGATCGAGAAGCTCCCTACTTTTATTCCAAGCAGCTGGGGCAACATCTCATGGACGCCGGGCTCAAGCCCAAAACAGTAGATGCTATTGTAATTAGTAGCGTCGTACCAGATCTCACCCAGACCTGGGCCGAAGTAGTACAAGCACTGTTTGGCAAAGAACCCATTGTCTTAGGCCCTCTTGTCTATCCAAAACTTCCCCTTAAGATTGATCGCCCCGATGAGATCGGTACAGACTTGGTAGCCAATGCCTTGGAGGGACATCTCAAGGTGCAGGAAGATGTTATTGTTGTGGATTTTGGTACGGCCTTGACTTTCACCATTGTAGATCATACAGGCTATATCCGAGGGGTGAATATCGCACCTGGCTTGAAAACAGCCATCGCAGCCTTGTTTAGCAAAACTGCACAACTACCCGAAGTACCGCTGGAGCTTCCACCTTCCATTGTCGGGCAAGGGACCGTGCATGCTATCCAAAATGGTGTCTTGGTGGGCTATGTCGGATTGGTAAGGCATATGCTGGCAGAGATCCGGAAAGAGTTAGGAACACAATACAGGGCTATCGCTACCGGGGGACTTTCTGCCATCCTACATCCCTTGGAAAATGATTTTGAATTCGTGGACCCTGTACTAACGCTCAACGGAATTCGCAGAGTGGCTGGTTTAGTAAAGGACAAATAGCATAGAACGTCTTTTCGTAGGGACGGCCCTTTAATGCTATCCTAGAAAATATTATATTTAGGAAAGATATGAAGTTATCTGAAGTATTCGAGATCGAAACCTTGTAAAGCATTCATTAGAATGACTTTAGATAACTTCTGCATTTTGTGTCGTTCAAAAGTGCTGGGAGATCGAGGGCAGTATTAAAGAGTCCTTGGCCGAAGGTACAAACATAGTCAACTACTTATGTCTGTTCAACAAAAAATCATGTTGCCTTCGGGGAACGTGGTCTTGCCTTGGTGGGTCTTCTTCACCGGTGCCTTTCTGCTTTACGCAAATACCCTTTTGCATACCTATGCTTTAGATGATTACCTAATCATTATTAATAATGACTTAGTCCAGGGAGGATGGTCCAAGATAGGAGAGTTATTGACTGCTCCCTTTGCCTGGGGTGGTGGCTTCAATGATGGTCTATATCGCCCATTTACCCTCCTAACTTTTGCTTCGGAAGTGGCCATTTTTGGTCCAAATATCCCGATGCTTAGCCACTTGATCAATGTAGGCCTATTTGCAGCTATTTGTGTCCTTCTCTTTCAACTGTTGAAACTCTGGTGGCCAACCGTTCCTATCATTTGGGTGGCGGTGGCAGTGGGGCTCTACCTGGCACATCCTGTTCACACGGAAGTGGTAGCCAATATTAAGAGTCGGGATGAACTGTTGGGGTTTTTCTTCATCATTTCCAGTGCCTTGGGTGCACATCGCTTTTGGAAAAAAGGAAAGATGACTTGGGGGATATGGTCCGTATTGAGTTTTTTCCTGGCGCTTTTAAGTAAAGAAAGTACCATTGTTTTTCTTGTGCTATTACCTCTAGCGTATAGTCTACAACAAAGAAAAACCTTCAAGGACCAGTTGCCAATTGTACTGGGTTATGCTGTTGTCTCTGGAATCTTTTTGGCATTGAGATATCATGCCTTGGAAGTATGGTATCCGGCGGTAGACTATTCACGGGCTTACAATGAACTCAGTAATAGCTTAGAACCCACCGCTGGACTAACTAGATTCGGTATGTCTTCTTTATTGGTAAGTAAATATTTATGGAAGTGCCTTTTTCCTCTCCACTTGGGCTATGAGTACTCATTCAATCAAATTCCCGTACGAGCTTGGACGCATCCCCTTGTTTTGCTCAGTATTGCGGTAAATCTTGGGTTACTATCCCTAATGATCCAAGGACTGATTAAGCGGAAGCTATATGGTTTTGCCATCCTTTTCTTTTACGCTACCATTGCTTTGTTTTCCAATTTGCTATTTATCATTGGAGTGACCTTTGCAGAACGCTTTGCCTTCGTCCCGTCCTTGGCCATCTGCCTATTGATTGCCTACTTGTTCGAAAGATGGGCATCGCGAGGTAAAAGCCAAACCTATTTGGCCTTATGGTCAGCAGCCTTGATCATTGCCTTGTTTGCCGTTAGAACGATGGTGCGAAATCCGGTGTGGAAGAATAATCAAAGACTTTTCCTATCTGGGGTACAGCATGTCCCTAATAGTGCTAAGGCTCAGTATAATGCAGGGACTCAGTATAGCGATATGGCTAGAGCAGCAACAGGGGTAGAACGTCCTTTCTTGGTCAATCGGGCCATTGAGCATTTTGAACAAGCTATCCACTTATTCGCTGACTATCCAGACGCCCAAAATAATCTTGCCAATATATATCTAGAACGAGGAGAATTGGATAAGGCTTTGACACTTTTCAACCAGATTCTGGAAAGATATCCTAGGCACCGTAAGGGACATTATAATCGAGCTGTTTCCTTGTATCAGATGGGGCGCTATGCAGAGGCTGCTGCAGATTTCCAAACTTACCTTAGTTTCGCTGGATACAATCTTTCCAATCAAGCTCAAGCCAATTATTACTTGGGTATGTCTTTAGGTTTTATTGGTCAGTTTGACCAGTCCATCACCGTGTTGAATACGGCCTTAGGCTTAAATCCGAACTATTGGGAGGCTCATCTTGCCATTGGTAAGGCTTACGGTTTGCGAGGCAACTTTGAGGCTTCTAGCCGACATCTCCAGGAAGTCCTAAGGATAGTACCAAATGAAGTGGAGAGCCAGGTAAACTTGGCTATTACCTATATGAATTTAGGCAAAGTTCAAGCGGCTAGTGATTTACTCAAGCAGGCTGTGCAGAATCAGCCCGATCATCCGCAGGCGCGCAATCTCCTGCAGAATGTAGAAGCCCAATTGGCAGCTAGTGGGTCCTAACCTCCCTTGCGCAGCCCCATGATGACGGAGAAGGCGTGATCGAGATCGTCGTCCGTCACGATCAATGTGAATTCATTGGAAGTGGAGATCAACTCTACCAGATTGATGCCCTGCCAGGCGAGATCTTTCAAGATATAGTAATAGACACCATAGAGGTTTCGATTCTCGATTGGCAGCATTAAGGTGATGGCTGATAATTGACTTTCCTTATCCAGACATTTTTCATCAGAAAAGATCTCATCTACCTGTTGATCGAGACTATTCGTAACGATAATCGTAGTCTCACCTACCCCCTGAGAAAAGCTGTAAAAGGCATTGGGGTAGTCACGACTGATCATATCCAATAAACGGACCTGCTTCTGTGCCAAGGTATCAGAATTATGGAAGGTATAATCTGATAAATTGGATCTCACGCTGATATCACTGAGTTGCTGGAAGAACAGTCTGATGTTTTTTTCGATAAACATCAATTCCCCAGTCTGCAAGCGGTTAATAGCCATGACGATGGCCCCGGACTTTACCGTTTTACCCAACTTTCCCTCCACTTCCGGCTGCAGTCTTCTCGCCAAAGCCGAAATGTTGATCAAGCCCTCATTGATGGCTTCCGTGATGAAAGGGGATTGTCGGATCAACTCCTCTACGACTTCCGCAATTTTGATCACTTGTTAAGAATTTAACATTTTGTGAAGAATTGTGTAATTTTAGTAAAAAATTTCGACTTTTAAAATGTGCCTCTACCTTTGTCCTGATGATGTAGGATATGACATTCGATTAGAACCAGAATAAAGTAAGAAAAATGCAAGTTTTAAAATTCGGCGGTACATCAGTGGGGAGTCCACAGCGCATGAGAGAGGTGGCCGCATTAATAGATAATGGGGAACAAAAAGTAGTGGTGTTATCTGCGGTATCAGGGACCACTAATAAGCTAGTGGCTTTGGCAGGTTGTCTGCTTCGAGGAGATAGAGAAGAAGCCCAAGAGCGTTTGGATGCACTTCAGTCGGAGTACATCAGCTTCATTGAGGAGTTATTGGAAGATGCGGATAGCCGTAAGCAAGGATTAACGGTTTTGAATGGCGTTTTAGCAACCCTAAGGGACCTCTTTACGCAAGAATTTACCCCTAGGGAAGAGAAAGTGGTATTGGCCCAAGGCGAACTTCTTTCAACGCAACTCTTTCACTTATACTTACGCAGTCAGGATATCAGCAGCGAATTGCTGCCGGCATTGGACTTCATGCGTATTGATCAATACAATGAACCGGAACTAGAGCTAATCCAGTCCTTATTACATGAAACATTGGAGCGCACAGCTCCGGCAGATTACTTCATTACACAGGGGTATATCTGTCTAAACGCTGATAGTGAGATCGACAACCTTCAACGGGGTGGTAGTGATTACACTGCCACCCTGCTGGGTGCGGCCATACAAGCGGAGGAGGTACAAATTTGGACGGATATTGATGGGATCCATAACAATGATCCTAGAGTGGTGGATAACACCTTCCCCTTGCGCAACGCTTCCTATCGAGAGGCTGCCGAGCTTGCTTACTTCGGGGCAAAAATTCTGCATCCTACCTGTGTGATTCCCGCAGAGCAGAGCGGAGTCCCGATCCGGCTAAAGAATACCATGGCTCCGGACGCGCCTGGGACTTTGATCTCCCAACAGTCATCCCGGAGAGCCATTGCTGCCATTGCTGCTAAAGACAACATTGCTGCGATCAAGATTCGCTCTGGGCGCATGTTCAACGCCTATGGTTTCCTACGCCGGGTCTTTGAGGTCTTTGAGCAATTCAGAACGCCCATTGATATGATCACGACTTCTGAGGTTGCGGTGTCGCTTACAATTGATAATTTGACTTACCTAGAAGCCATCATTGGTGCCTTGGAACCTTTTGGCGAAGTGGAGTATCAGTTGGATCAAACCATCGTTTGCATCGTGGGTGACCGCCTTCATGAACAGACTGGCTATACGAAGAAGATTTTTGCGGCGGTAGAAGATGTGCCTTTACGTATGGTTTCCTATGGTGGGAGTAATAACAATATTTCTCTATTGGTACATCGATCTGATAAAGAGCGAGTGTTACAGCAATTGCAGGCACACCTCTTCAGCGCTGTACCAGCTAATACGATATAAAGATCTAAATTTCTACGTGGTGTATTCGAACGGGGCTTTCTTTCAAGAGGGCCCCGTTCCTTTTTTTACTCCTTTCCTCATAGCATGGGCTTGCACCGTAAGCCTGATTCGATGCTAAGGCCTATTTCCTGCAAGAGCTTAAGCTTTGTCGGAACGACCGAATTTGACCCTGAAAATCCTTAGGGAGAATTCCTGCTAGAAGAATTGTTAACTTGGGATCAATTCTTAATATTTTCGAGACGGGTTATTTGTGGCGAATACCTGCTCGGAAGTACTGTAGATCATGAACTATGAATAAAAACCACCTAAAGACGTCCTTTCAGTTGCCATGCGGCACGATTCTCAAGAATCGCTTAGTCAAATCAGCGATGACCGAAAGAATCAGCAACAAGAAATTGGAACCGAATGAGAAGCACCATCAATTGTACCAGAAGTGGGCGGAAACAGGAGCTGGTCTATTGATTACAGGTAATGTAATGGTCGACCCCGTACACCGAGAATCTGCGGGGAATGTGTATGTAGGTTCAGAAAATATTCTTCCGGAAATGCAGGCTTGGGCCAAAGTCGCCACGCAGCATGAAACGCAGGTATGGGTTCAAATATCCCATGCAGGAAGGCAGACCAGCAAATTTCTTACCGCTCGACCATTGGCGCCCTCCGAAGTTCAATTGCATAAAATGGGCCTTTTTGGAAAGCCTAGAGCCATGTCGGAGGAAGACATTCAAGCCGTGATCGCTGGTTTTATTAGGACGGCAAAAATAAGTCAGGCTGCCGGTTTTACTGGTCTACAGTTGCATTCAGCGCATGGGTACTTATTAAGCCAATTCCTTTCTCCCATAACGAATCGAAGAACGGACAAATGGGGCGGTACTATTGAAAACCGAAGCCGTCTACTACGAACCATTATCGAGGAAACGAGAAAGGTTGTAGGTCCAGCTTTCCCTATTTCCGTTAAGCTCAACTCTTCTGACTTTCAAAGAGGGGGGCTTACTGAAGAAGAATCACTACAGGTCATTCAGATGTTGGAAGGTAAAATAGATTTGCTAGAAATATCAGGCGGAACCTATGAGAAGTTAGCCTTCTTTGAAGGAGGGGAAAACGAGGCGGACGTAAAGGAAAGTACCAAACAGCGGGAGGCATACTTCATTGACTTCGCTACCAAAGTACGGGCTGTGAGCAAATTACCATTGCTCATAACGGGTGGTTTTCGCAGCTTTGAATTCTGTAATCAAGTATTGGAGAAAAATGAACTAGACCTTGTTGGGATGGCTCGGCCTTTTATCACCAACCTCAAGGAGATTCGCGATTTTCTTGATGGTAAGATCCCAAAGTTGAAGGATCTGGTCGTGAAGACAGGTATTAAAATGGTAGATGACTCTGCGGAAGGAGGGTACTACGCCAGGCAGTTAATACGAATAGCGGAAGGCAAGGTATTAGATCCCAAAATAAGACCAATTCAGAGCTCCTTCTTTTTTCTGTATCATGAGCTGAAGAAATCGCTCCAAGAACGCATGGGATAGCGCTGGTTAGAAGGAAGTTTTCGTGCCCTTACTGATCTTTCTTTAGTTCAGACTTTGGCCAGGGGTATTCTACGCTACTAGCAATCAGCTCTAGTTTTCGGTCATTTCGCCACCACCCCAAGCTTAGGAAAATGCCTACTCCCAAGAAGTTTAGGCTACCATGCACAGCATACATCCAGGGAATATTTAAAAAATCTAGTGGATAGTACGGCCGCCACCCATAGGCTATCGCTAAAATCATCCCAGCCAGGAGGCAACTGCTACCTAATAACCAGGAAGTACTGGTGACGATATCGGTTCTCCTAAAGGCCAACACCAGATGCTCCACCGCTATCCAAATCCCTCCTCCGGCCATGACGGTAGCCGCGATGGTTTCGACCCAGGGAGGACCATCTAGATCTGTCAAGGTAATACCGAGGGCTACCAAAGGCACTCCTGCTATTAGCAGGAAATCCAAGACCTTGTACTTTGATCTCCCCCCAGTTTGCATTAAGCGATCTGCAATACAGAGCAAGAGAAACCCGGCATAGTGAAAATGTACAGCAGTTAGCAACACGATAGTAGCCTGGAATCCCATCGGCTGCCATCCCGATCGATCGGCTACTGCCCAGGCTGCACCAACGGGGAGAAAAAGAAAGGCCGCCCGCCCGCTCCAAGAACGCGTAGCTACTGACGGCTGCTTTTCATCAAAAAGACATTGGTACGCTAACCAAAGCGTGAATAACAACCAAGGGAGGGCCAAAG
>CAJXPD010000197.1 GCA_913057785.1 uncultured Lewinella sp.
CAGCTATGATCCAATACTACCATATCAATGGCGAGCTAACACCAGTCGCAGAAGCACAACTACATGTTACCGACCTAGCTATCATGCGGGGCTATGGGGTGTTTGATTATTTCCGTGCTCTTGGAGGGCGGGCTTTGTTTGTAGAAGATTATGTGCGTCGGTTTTTTAACTCTGCTGGCTTATTGCAACTGGAAGTCCCTTGCAGTCAGCAGGAACTTATGGAGCGCATACAGGTACTACTGGATGAAAACGGTGAGGATAAGGCTGGGATTCGCCTAATCCTGACTGGTGGCTATACTACGGATAGCTATACGCCTGTGAAACCCAATCTCCTAATCTTGCAGCATCCCTACGCCACTTATCCTGCTGAAGCATATGAGCGAGGGATCAAGATGCTTACCTACGATTATCGTCGTGAACTCCCCGTTGCCAAGACCATCAACTACGTAACGGGTATCCGCATCCAGAAATGGTTGAAGGAGAATGGTGCTGATGCCGTGCTATATTATGACAACGATACGATCAAGGAATCGGATCGTTCAAATTTCTTCTTGATTGATCCATCAGGAAAAATGATCACACCTAAGGACGATGTGCTTCCTGGAATCACTAGAATGAAGGTCATCGAAGTGGCTCGAGAACTAGGTTTTACCGTCGAAGAACGGCCTGTTAGACTTGAGGAAGTGTTCGAGGCACAGGAGGCCTTTATGACTAGTTCAATTAAAGGCGTTTTGCCAGTGGTATCCATGGATGGGAAAGCAATTGGATCTGGGCAAGTAGGTGAGATTAGTGGTCAGCTAGGAAGAGGTTTTGAAGCGCTAGTTGAACGCTATGTAATGGCTAAAGTATAGCTTTCTCAGCACCATATTGTAAAGTTTGTTGAAGATCAGGTATTTGAGTTATGATCTTTTTTTGTAATTTTACCGCATAACTTCGCAGATAAAACCTTTTGTACAATTCTTTCTATTCTTTTCAGGTCTCATAATCTACACAAATTGGAAGGCTCCCTTTGGATGAAAAGCTGAAATTAATCGGCTTTCTCCAAGCTATCCATGGTTCTCAATCAATAAGTCTGAAATCTAGTGCCATCTGAACTTGTTGTGTCAACAGGTGACTTGGGGCTGTATTGTCCCTAGTCATTGCCTAGCCACAAGCGGGTTCAGCTATGTAGCAAGAATATGTTTTAGGCCCGTAGTGGTAGCAGATTGAAAACAAAGTAAAGACGGGCAATCCAAGATTAATAATCATAATATCTCATAGAAAAATTTAAGACAAACCTATTTAACAGCTTACTAAGGTATCAGAGGTATATCTACTGGCAACAACTGCCAATAGATATGGCCATTATGTCATCCATTTAAGTAATGCACTATGTTATTTAGGTTTGCCCCCCTACAAGACCTAAGGACCTTTACCGCTACTTGTAGAAAAGACTTTCTAAGCAGCATCTTATTCTTATTATTTACCACTCCAATCTCTGCACAGGTACTGGATGTCACCGTGAGTTCGCCAGGGAATTTGTCCACCTGTGGCCCTACCAGTTCATTGACGGTTACTGTTGAAGCTACCGGAGATGTGACGACACCAGTGACTGGTGCTGTGCTTTCCTTTGATGCGATTGCTGGATTGGAAGTCACGCCCTCATCTGTTAATATTGGAGATATTACGGCTGGATACAGTGAGGATTTTATGTTCACTATTTCTGCCAATTGTAATTTTGCAACCAACATTAGCTCGAGCGTGGAAATCCCCTTTACAGTAACCCATGACACCTACGGCCCTGGCAATGACGATTCCGCAAGTGGTGAATCCAATACGATTCAGATTCAGGAGCCTGATCTATCTATAGGCAGTTCGGATCCAGTTAGTGTAAGTGCTTTCTTTGGCCAGACCTTCACCGTCGATGTTAGCGTAAACAATGGCGGGAACGGTGAATTGGAAGAGTTTATGTATTGCGTGACTGGAAATGACAACGTGACCTTGACCAGTATCAGCGTAGCAGGTGTTGTAACCGCCGGCCCAGGCCCTTGCTTCACGATTGATATGGATGAATTAACCGCAGCAGGGGAGTTCCCCTTTTTCGATACCTCCATTGAAGTACAAGAGACATGGGAGGTGATTGGATGTGAAAGTCCGTCAGATCCCGTAAGTCGAGAGGTCTCCTTTGGCTGTACCGCCTCGCCTAATTGTGATTCAGATGATTCGAGCACGGGCTTGGTTTTTGGTGTAGCCATCCCTGATCTAGATGCCTCCGTAACGGCGATGGATTACCCGGCCTGTTATGCGGATGTAGATTCGGATGTTCAAGTCACGATTACCAATAATGGACTGGCTCCAGCAGATACCATCTACTTTAGAATCAATGCGAACCAGGACATTGACCTTGGGAGTATCACGGCCACCGACATGGGCGGAGACAATGTAGGAATCTTATCCGTTGATGATAGCAGCCTTGATGGTTGTGATGGTAGTGTGGTGTACTTACATATCGCGGATGCTAATCTAGCGAATGGAGAATGTATCGAAATTGACTATACCATTAGTCATGACTGTGCTTGTAATGATTGCTCCAAAAGTGGGATCTATGGAAACTCTGTGACGGTCAATCGATGGACGGATTATTGCGATAATGATTATGACTCTGGAACCTCTGCTAGCGTATCTGGCTATAATGCCAATCTGGACGGTTTTGTCGAAGGACCGACGGAATTGCTGGACGGTGAAACTAGCATCATAGAATACACGGTTAATTCCATTACCCTGGACTGGATGAATAGTACTTATCCTGATGCTTATTTGGAGATTGAATACGAAATACCATGTGGCTTGGATTATATTCCCGGAACCGCAGTTTGGACGGATCGAGATGGGACGGTCTGGAGTAGCTGTAGTGAAAATTATGTGGATTCCGATCTGGATCACAGCTTTGTCGTTCGGTTCTGTCAGGCGGATCAGCCTGGCGGGTTTAGCATTTCTGCGGGCTCCTCCTTTACCCTGGAGGTCACCCCGGATTGTGGGGAGAAAACTATTCCCATGGATGCTTGTGGTGTACATATTTTTGATTTAGTAGTCGATCAAACCACCTATTTCAGTACCGATGAGAATTGTTCTATGGCCTGTGAACGGCAGAAGATCTGGGATCCCGATGAGCTAGATATTAGGGTTAGTTGTCCAGTAGGTGGAGGCTGTGTATGCGAGGGGCTAGAATTTTCTCAATTTACTATGGAACGAACCACCCTTGGTTTAGGAGATTCCAATAATGATCAGGTTCCAGATGGAGCCATAGATCGTGATCTTATCCAGTTGGATCGTTTCTTACAAGGAGATACCATCAAGGCGTTATACCAAGGGTTAGTAAACAATACCATGGGCGAAGTGTGGCGATATGGTTTTGCTACTTTGGACTTTGATCACACCAATTTTACCCCCATTAGTGCACAGTTGATTTTTCATGATGATAGCGAGGGAACCATCGACACCATTAATACGATTCCTATTTCCATAAGTGGAATGGATCTCATTCTAGATTGGTCCTTGGACACCCTTAACGCACTTGGGGCTGGCTTCGATCCCTCGGTCTCCTATCAAGATGGGGATAGTATTTCGCTCTGTGTAAACTTCCAGATCAAGGAGCCTTTTAGCAGCATGGAGCAAACGGTTGAGTTTAACCCGACACTATATCTTTCAGATGATGAATACGGAGCGGGTTCAACATTGAGCTGTAATGACCGAGTTGGACGATTGACACAAGTAGGTCTAACCAGTGGTGCTAGTACGTCTTTTGGAAATTTTGGAGCGTGTAACTTACCGAGTTGGAGGATAGAATATCGACGACATTATGGGGGTAGGACCTTTGATGAATTTCCCTACGAGATTAGGGCAGTAGGCTTGCCGAAGACCATCAGTTTCACCAAACCTAGTGAATTTGAATATAGATTGGACGAATTTGAAGTAGAACTTCGCCAGATGATTATTCCTGCGAATAACATTGTAAGCAGGAGTGTCACTATTCCCGAAACCTACTTTTTGCAAAATGGAGACGAACTAACTTTCCTGGCTGAAGATTTTTTCAACAGTTTGGGGGAAAGCGAGATTCCACCAGATGAAGGATACCGCATTCGATACTATCCACGCGTACAGGGTGGATGTAAGTCAACAGCCGGAGATTACGAAGTCATCTTTTCGGCTATAGAGTCGGTAGATGAAGGCGTGTATTGTACGCCTACGCTAACGAGAGACCCTGATACGGTGACAGTAAGCTATACCGGAGGGGCCGAACTGGAAATAGAGGCAGCCGAAACCAATGTAGTGCTTTGTAGTGGAGTTGATACCGTGGACCTCTTGGTGAACAGTGTACAAGTGCCGGATGCTGTAAATGCCTTTTTGTATTGGAACAGTGCGGATGGGGGAGCGGTGGTCACCAAACTACTAGATGGGGATGATGATACGGAAATCACACCCAACGATTTTGGCATTTTCCCACTGGGTGATATTGAAGGGGGAACTAGCAAATCGCTACGAGCCTTAGTTATTGTTAACGACTGCGCCTCCACAACGATTGATTTTGTGGCGGGTTGGGATTGTGAGTCGTTACCCACCACTGTAGATGAGGCGCTTTGTTCGGATCCCTCGACCATCAGCTATTCGGCTGCACCCTCAGGTATGAACTTGAATGTATTGGCACCAGTGAATGATACGATGGTTAATTTCTGTGACCCGATTCCCTATGAAATTGAAATCATTAGTACAGAGCTGGGATATCTGCGAGATTTTGAAATAGTGGCCTTATTACCTCCTGGACAGACCTATCAGACAGGCAGCTTAGAGATGGCCTATCCTTCGGTCTCAGAAGGCGGTAGCTACGTTAATGTGGGCATGGACCCGGTGATTAATGGAGTGATTTTTCGCCTTGATGTTGCTGGCTTAGATTCGGATTGGGTAGAAAATGGCCTCATTGGTGCTAAAGACTTGGATCGAAATAAGATCAGCTTACGCTTTGTAACTGAGACGGACTGCGGCTACATTTCTGGACAAAGAGCAAGATTCATCCTATTGGGAAGTGACAATTGTGGTGATCCTATTCGGACGGTGCGTAAGCGCTCTAGGAGAGCCTATGTAACTGATGTCGAGCCAGATTTTGAGGGAGAGGTTACCCTTTCTGATCTTGTGTTGAATCCTTGTAACGATCAACAGGCAACATCCTTCGTTAGCTTTGAATTGACTAGAGGAGGGCCAAGTGCAAGCCTGGATTCTATCCAATACGTATTACCCGAGGGCCTCGGTTATGTGTCCAGTAGTTATACTCCCGTCCTTAATATGCCCGATGCTGAACCCATCATCCGAGATGAGGGAGGTGCAACCGTTCTATCCTGGCCGTTAAACATAGGCTTGATGGAAGGAGATGTGGCCTCCTTCAGTATTGACGTTGCAGCCATGGATGTAGGACAGCTATGCGGCAATACAGATTTGCTAGTTAGTGTGTACTCAGGTGTGAACGCCACCTGTGGTTTGCAAACCTGTGCCTATGGGATTGAAGCAGGGCGAGCGGAGGCTTCCGTTACGATTGAAAAACCAGAATTGACCTTTAATAACTTTGATGGGGCGTTGAGTTTTACATCCTCTACAACTGAGTTGTTGCAGGTTTTTGATGTCGAAATCTGCAACACTGGAGCTACTTTGCAATCTGGACAGAGTGTAACGCTCGATATCTACGAAGATGTGGATAATAATGGTTTTCGTAGCAGCGCAGATACCCCTCTTTTCTCCATTACAGAAGTGTTGACTAATTCTCTTAGCAGTGGGGACTGCGTGACCATTAGTGGACAAAGTAGCTTTCCTTCCGGAACGGTCTGTACTATTATCGGGGTACTAGATCCTAGCAATACCTGTGTCTGCTCTGAAGAACCTTCCAGGCAGTTTAGCCCCGAAATCGTCATAGATCTGGATACGGAGGCGGAAACCTGTAGTGGAATTACCATATCTATTGGCCCTGAGCCGATCGATGGATTTGACTATGCCTGGCTCAGCTACAATAGTTCTCCATTGAGTGCTTTAAGTGCAACGGATCAAACGCCAGTGGATTTCACTCTAGTAAACACTACCGGCAGTACCTTGCCTGTACAATATATTTTGAGGACCACTGCCAATAATTGTTACGTATACGATACGGTGACTGTCAACTTGAGCGCAAGCTATTATGAAACTTACGATGTGGTAGCTTGCCTAGGAGGTAGTTATAACTTGCCTTCACCGGGTCTCGGGGGCTCAAACTTCCAATGGACTCCAAATACTGGTCTTATTTTCCCTGGCCCTGATTCCAGTTATGCTGTAATTGATACAGTCATGGGAGATGAAACCTACACCTTAACCTTTGAAGGAGAAGACGGTTGTACAGGGACCATGGTGGTGAACGTCGGTACACTGGATTGTGGCACAGCAGCTGCTTCCTTGGGAGACTATGTTTGGTTTGATTTTGATCGAGATGGTGTGCAGGAGGGGAATGAGTTGCCTATAGAAGGGGTGGAGGTTAATTTGTATGATGCTCTGACCAGTTCACTCCTAGGTACGACCACCACGGATGAAGATGGATATTATCTATTTGATGATTTACCCCAGGGCATGTACTATGTAGATTTTGATCCTTTGGCTGGTTTTACCGGAACGATGGCAGATCAAGGGAGTGGCGTAAGTCAAGATTCCTTGGATAGTGATGCCGATGCCGATACAGGGATTACTCCAACCTACACATTGGCATGGGGAGAGCACAATCCTACTATTGACGCCGGTTTTATTCCTACTTGCGCCTTGGAGGTAGATCTAAACGTAAGTGATTGTATCGTTGATGCCGACACCTTGACCCGAGAGGTAACTATCGACTTAACTTGGGAAGGAAATCCATATACCTATGATCAATTTTTTGGCAGGGATACCATTTATATAGATTTAGCGGCCCTAGGGCAGGAGTTGGCGGTAGTGATCGATACGGTAATGGGCGATACAAGCCTTTCCTTCCTAGTGAACCCCAATAGTACCACCTCCTTGACTGCTGCAGCCCGCTTTGCCTACGCTGATGATTGCACCGCTACAAGTGAAACCATAGATTTTGACCCCTGTATTTTTGATCTTGCCCTTAAGAAAGAATCCACTAATGGGAATTCCTTTTCCTATGGCGACACCATATGCCTAGATATCATTGTCTTTAATCAAGCCATTCAACCTGTACGGAATGTAGATGTAATTGACTATTTGCCAGCTGGTTTTGGCTTTCTAGAGGAACTGAATTCCGACTGGACAAGTGACGGTGGAAACCTCCGTGCAACTATTTCCGACACCTTGTTAATGGGCGAATCCGATACCATTCCACTGAAAGTCAGCTTGCTGAGGGCGACAGGTACGGAGGCATGGACGAACTACGCTGAGATCACAGCCTTCGAAGATACATTAGGAAATGATCGCTCCAATTTTGATATCGATAGTACTCCTGATGAAATTGTTAGTAATGATCCAGGAGGTAATCCAGAAACAACATCCGACAATGTGGTCGATGGGGATGGTTCAGGGAGCCCTGGAGATATAGATCCTAGCATCGATGAGGATGATCATGACCCATTCAAGCTTGAGGTGCTTGATTTGGCTTTACAAAAGGTACTAGTAACGGATCCTCCTTACCAATATGGACAAGCTGTCACCTTCGCGATCACCGTTTACAATCAAGGAAATGTCATTGCGGATAGCGTTCAGATCTCTGATTACATCCCCAATGGTTTTGCTTGGGTAGCTGACAATGAACCAAGTTGGTCAATAGACAACGAAACGGTAGCTGACAAGGATACAGCCTATACAGTATTCGGAGATACCCTACAACCAGGTGGTATAAGAACAGTGAACATAGAGTTGACAATATTGGATGCCGTACCTGATGAGTATATCAATTATGCGGAAATTTCGATGGTGCTGGATACCGCTGGTAATCCGCGCTTCGATGATATTGATAGTACTCCGGATAACGATATAGAGAATGATGCGGGGGGACAGCCTGGAACGGATGCTGATGATGAGGTGAACGGTGATGGTTCGGGCAGCCCGGGTGATGCTGATTCCGAAACAGATGAAGATGATCAAGATCCAGCCTTTATCTCCATCCCTTTGATCGATTTGACCAAAACGACCACCTCTGTTCTCCCCGCTAGCAGCGGGACGACAGGGAATTTCGATGTAACCTTCCAATTCCAAATTGTCAATATCGGGAATACTAAACTGACTGCGATTCAGCTAATTGATAATTTCCCCTCCATCTTCGGCAGTGCCTATGTCCAATTGGTGAATGGTCCAACCGTGGTGGAGATGGCTAGCACCGTGTCGGTTGGCGATCGTCCAACGCTAAATACTAACTTCAATGGTGCTGCCTTTGATAGCTTGTTTGTAGGCACTGATGGTTGTATGGCGGCAGATGATACGTTGACCCTCCAATTGGCGATAGAAACCACGGCCTTAACGGGAGTGGACTCGGTTATCAATAAAGCTACCGTAACTGCTCAGGATACTTTCAGCACGCCCACTATGGATATGGACACAGCAAAAGTGGAAATTCCTTCTTGCTTCTTGGATGTAGTCTGTCCTTCTGCTGGAACCACATTGTCTTGCCTCGCTGATCTTCCCACTGCAGCTAATAATGCGGCCACTTTTAATGCTATTGATGGGGGTTCGGCTATTCGTAATTCTTGCGGGGTGGTAACGATACAATCAAGTGATTCCGACAATGGAGGTACTGGTTGTAGTTCCTCACCACTCATCATTACCCGAGAATATATCATCATCGATAATGGTGGTGTGGTGGAGCAACGTGATACTTGCGAGATTACCTATACCATCGTAGATGATGAGATGCCCGTACTGGTTTGTCCTTCTTCGATAGAAGTGGATTGCAGTATAGACGAAGTAACGGCCTACGCTGATCTAAGCGCATTTGAAGCGGCGGGGGGATATGCATCAGATGACTGTGGAATCAGCAGCTTTGCTTTTGTATCTGACGTCTCAGATAATGGTAGCTGCCCTGAGGTGTTTAGCCGAACCTATCGGGTGAGAGATGCTTGTGATAATGAAACCACCTGCGTGCAATTGATCACCGTCAATGACGAAACTGGACCCGTGTTAAGTTGTCCAGATATTGATACCGATTGTGCCTTGAGTGATATCCCAGCCTATACGGATTTGGAGGCCTTCCTAGCAGATGGTAATACGGTTACAGATAATTGTGCTATTGATTCGATGTCCTTCCAATTGGTATCAGAGACGACCGATGGAAATACTTGTCCTCAAATCGTACAACGTAAATATAGCATTGCGGATTCTTGCGGGAATGTAGCCTTCAGCACACAGATCATTACGATCGATGATGAAACAGACCCTGTCTTTACCATGGCTGCGCCAGCGGATACCTCTATTGACTGTAGCGCTACCATTCCAGCGGCAGTGACCTTGACGGCCACGGATAATTGCACTACACCCAGTGTAGTCTTTACCGAAACAAGTACACAGACTGATCTTGGTGCATGTTCCGATTACAGCTATACCATAACTCGTCAATGGGTGGCTACAGATGCTTGCGATAATTTTGTAGTGGAGACCCAGGTGGTTACAGTTCAAGATACAACTCCCCCAACGGTAAGTTGTTGTATGCCGTTCAGCATTAGCATTGGCTCGGAAGTAGATGGCGTGATTGATTTGACGGCAGATGACCTAAACTGCGGATCAACTGATGATTGTACACCAGACAGCCTTTTGCGCTTTGAAATAGAACCTAACAGCTTCACTGCTGCAGATATTGATACACATGCCGTTACCTTGCGGGTATATGACCTCTGTGGTAATGTAGATTCCTGCACCATTGATGTAATCATTACCGAAGAACCCGTTTTAGGAATTGCTAAAAGACTAGTCTCGGTAGAAAATAACGAGGATGGCTCTGGTACGGTGACGTATGAATTCAATATTGAAAACTTTGGCGATGTTGATCTAGACAGCCTGCAAGTGTTGGATACCTTGACCAATACTTTTACGGGTACTTGTTCCATCTCGGTCGAATCCATTACCAGTGATGATTTTACGGTCAATGCCGACTTCGGTCAGTCCGAGGATTGGAACTTGTTGAATGGTCTAGATGATCTTCCGGCTGGCGACAAGGGGGCCATATTGTTGACCATTAATGTAGATAGTTGTGGAACCAACCAAGGTCCGTATAACAATATTGCCATTGTAACGGCAGTATCTCCGGGGGACTCAACACTCACGGATCTATCGGTCGATGGAAGTGATCCAGATGGCGCTACTAATGATGATGATCCGGAAGAAAGCTCCCCAACACCGGTGACCTTCGAGGAGAATCCGGCGATTGGTTTGAGTAAGCGAACGATTAATGTGACTAACAATGGAGATGGATCTTATACGATCATCTACGAAATTAATGTAGCAAACTATGGCGATGTAAGATTGGATAGCATACAGGTCTTGGACTCTCTGGACCAAACTTTCCCAAATCCTTGTCTGGTCTCAACTGACTTGACCAGCGAAGCTTTTTCCGTCAATGAAAGCTTCGGACAAGCTGGTGATTGGGGACTGTTAAATGGGACGGATCAGTTAGGCATTGATCAAGAAGGAGCGATCCTCATGACCGTGACAGTTTCAGACTGTGCTTCGACAGGAACTTATACGAATACGGCTATTGCGGAAGCGGTAAGTCCTGATGGTAATGAAGTGGAAGATGATTCGGTCGATGGCTCGGATCCCGACCCTAATGGTGATGGTAATCCGGACGAGGAGTCTGGCACGGAAGCCACCTTATCGGAATCACCAAGTTTAGGTGCCGCCAAACGAGTTACTCAAGTAACCAACAATGGAGATGGCTCCTACACCGTCACCTATGAAATTAGCTTGGAGAATTTTGGGGATGTGGACCTGGATAGCTTGCAAGCCGTGGATACCCTGACCAACGTCTTCGCATCGCCTTGTGTGCTCACCGTTGATGAAGTGACGAGTAGCCACTTTAGTGTCAATAGCAGTTATGGCCAGTCTGATGATTGGAATTTATTGATAGGTGTAGATGACTTACCCATCGGTGAACGTGGCGCCATATTATTAACGATTACCGTGGATAACTGTGGGAACTTAGGTCCATTTATCAATCAAGTGGAAGCCTCCGCTGTCAGTCCATTTGGCACCTCTACAACCGACGATAGCACCAATGGTAGCGATCCTGACGGTTCGGATGAAGATGATACACCAGATGAAGATGCCCCAACTCCAGTTTCCTTTACGGAGGATCCAGTTCTAGGACTGGCAAAGCGCGTCTCGGACGGTCCACATTCTAATGGCGATGGTACATATAGCCTTACCTTTGAAATCCGAGTGGAAAACAATGGTAACGTTAACCTGGATAGCCTGCAGGTAGGTGATGACCTGGCTGCTGTCTTTGCTAGTGATTGCGATTGGGAGATTGATGGTTTGTCTAGTGAAGAATTTACCTTAAATGACAACTATGATGGGCAAACAGATACCCTGCTCCTACAAGGGGATGATGAGCTAAAGAGTTGGGATGAAGGTGCGATTTACATCCAGTTGATGGTAGGCCCTTGTACGGACTTAGGGCCCTTTAGTAATAGTGCAACTGGAACCGCTAAATCACCGATAGGAGAAGAGATCACCGATGTTTCTCAGACGGGTAGCGAACCAGATCCGGATGGAGATGGAGATACCGACGACAATGATGTGCCCACCGAATTTGAATTTGATGAAACTCCTCTAATTGGTGTAGCTAAGCGAGTAAGCTCGGTGGTGAACAATGGAGATGGCTCCTACACCGTCACCTACGAGTTTGGTATAGAGAACTTTGGTGATGTGTTGTTAGACAGTATCCAGCTGGTTGATACTTTAAGTACTGTTTTCGAGAACCCTTGTGAGTTGACGATTGATGAGCTTACCAGTGATGATTTTGCAGTGAATGATAACTATGGCACAAGCGATGATTGGAGTTTGCTGGTCGGTACAGACGACTTACCCATTGGAGATCGCGGCGCCATTTTATTGACCATCACTGTGGATAATTGTGGAAACCTGGGACCTTTCATTAACCAAGCTTTTGCTAGGGGGGTGAGCCCAACAGGTGAAGAAGTTACTGATGAAAGTACCAATGGTAGTGATCCAGATGGTTCGGATGATGATAATGATCCGGATGAAGATGCAACAACCAGTGTAAGCTTTGAGGAGGATCCCGTTTTAGGTCTTGCTAAACGCGTTTCTTATGGCCCCATCTCAAATGGTGATGGTACCTACAGTATGACCTTTGAAATTCGGGTGGAGAACAATGGTAACATCAACTTAGATAGTTTACAAGTTGGCGACGACTTGGGAGCAGTCTTTGGGACCGATTGTGATTGGACGATTGATGGGCTGTCATCCGACGAATTTACGGTCAACGACAGCTATGATGGTCAGACTGATACTTTACTTCTGCGGGGCGATGATGAGTTGAAGAGTTGGGATGAGGGAGCGATTTATCTTCAATTGCAAGTAGGACCTTGCACAGACCTTGGGCCCTTCACGAATAGTGCAACTGGAACCGCCAAAACACCTGTAGGGGAGGAAATCGTGGATGTTTCCCAAACCGGTAGTGAACCCGATTCAGATGGCGATAGAGATACAGATGATAATGATGAGCCGACCGAGTTTGAGTTTGATGAAACCCCAGTAATAGGCGGTGCCAAGCGCGTGACCATGGTGGAAAACAATGGTGATGGCTCCTATACCGTAACCTATGAGTTCAATGTAGAGAACTTCGGAGACGTGGACTTGGACAGTATTCAGGTGATGGACGATCTTAGTACAGTCTTCGATAGTCCTTGTGAATTGACTATAGACGAGCTTACCAGTGATGACTTGACCGTGAATGAAAGCTATGGCGTAGGAGGAGATTGGAATCTTCTGCGTGGAATAGATGACCTACCATTAGGAGATAAGTCAGCAATCCTTCTGACCATTACCGTGGACAATTGTGGAGACCTTGGTCCTTTCCTCAATCAAGCCCTAGTGAGCGGTGTGAGCCCGGCAGGTGAGCATGTAACGGATGAAACGACCAATGGCAGTGATCCAGATGGTTCAGACGAAGATGATAATCCAGATGAAGATGCCTCAACCAGTGTAAGTTTTGAAGAAGATCCAGTCCTGGGGCTTTCTAAGCGCGTCTCCCAGGGACCACTATCCAATGGCGACGGAACCTACAGCCTTACTTTCGAGATAAGAGTAGAAAACAATGGTAACATTAATTTGGATAGTTTGCAGGTTACGGATGATTTAGCTGATGTCTTCGGTACGGATTGCAGTTGGCAAATAGATGGAACGGCTAGTGAAGAATTCACGATTAATGAAGCCTACAATGGGGATAGTAATACTCAATTACTGAGAGGTGATGATGAATTGAAAAGTTGGAATGAAGGGGCCATCTATATCCATCTAACCGTAGGGCCTTGCTCTGATCTAGGTCCCTTTACCAATAGTGCTACCGGAACAGCTAAGACTCCAATCGGAGAGGAGGTGATGGATATGTCCCAAACGGGGAGTGAGCCGGATCCAGATGGCGATGGCGATACCGATGATAATGATGTAGCTACAGAATTTGAGTTCGAGGAGAATCCAGTCATTGGAGGGGCAAAACGCGTAACCTCTGTAGTGAACAATGGCGATGGCTCTTACCAAGTAACCTACGAATTCAATATTGAGAACTTTGGAGACGTAGCCTTAGATAGCGTGCAGATAGAAGATGACCTTAGCAATGTCTTTGATGATCCGTGTGAATTGACTATCGATGAAATCACCAGTGATGATTACGCAGTGAATGGAAACTATGGTCAAGGCAACGACTGGAACCTTCTAGCGGGTACGGACGATCTACCGCTTGGGGACAAAGGGGCAATCCTTTTGAAGATTACCGTCGATAATTGCGGAAGCCTCGGACCATTCATCAATAGAGCCACTGTGATGGCGGTAAGCCCGACCGGCGAGATGATTACCGATGAAACCACCAATGGTAGTGATGCTGACGGCTCTGATGAAGATGATACACCTGATGAGAACGCATCGACCAGTGTCAGTTTTGATGAAGATCCTGTCTTGGGCTTGGCCAAAAGAGTATCTGAGGGCCCCGCCTCCAACGGCGATGGCACTTACAGCTTAACTTTTGAAATTCGGGTGGAGAATAATGGCAATATCAACCTAGATAGCTTACAAGTTACTGACGATTTGGATGCCGTCTTTGCTACCGATTGCGACTGGACTATTGACGGACTTTCCAGTGAGGAATTTACTATCAACGCAGCCTACGATGGAGTGGACGATATAGAACTACTGAGAGGAGATGATGAACTGAAGAATTGGAACGAGGGAGCGATTTACATCCATCTAACTGTTGGACCATGTACGGATTTAGGCCCCTTTGTGAATTCAGCAATTGGAACGGCCAAAACACCAGTAGGGGAGGAAGTAATGGATATATCCCAAACCGGTAGCGAACCTGATCCAGATGGCGATGGAGAAACAGATGACAATGATGTGGAAACTGAATTTGTATTCGAGGAAAACCCGATTATTGGCGTTTCTAAACGTGCAGTGGAAGTGATTAACCATTCCGATGGTTCGGCTACGGTAACTTACGAATTCAATATCGAGAACTTTGGTGATGTTGATTTGGACAGTATCCAGTTGGTTGACTCCTTTGATTTAACCTTCCCCGGGCCATGCGCACCGCTGGTACAAACCATCACAAGTGGGCAGTTTTCCGTTAACGCGGATTTTGATGGCACCAGTAATTATAATCTGTTGATTGGTTCTGACGATCTAGAAGTGGGAGAGAAAGGAGCAATCTTGGTGAAGCTTCTGGTTGAAAATTGTGGAACCAATGTCGGGCCGTTCTTCAATAATGCCTATGTAGATGCCGTATCCCCTACGGGTGAAGAGGTAAGTGATACGTCCACGCCGGGATCTGATCCAGATCCAAATGGAGATGGGGATCCGGATGAAAACGGGCCGACCATCATTGCCTTCGAACAGGTTACACAGATAGGTATTGCGAAAAATGTGGTAGAGGCGATCACCAATTCCGATGGTTCGTTCGATATCATTTACGAATTTAATATTGAGAACTTTGGAACAGTTGAACTGGAAGAGATTCAAGTGTTTGATACCTTGACCAATACCTTCCCCGAGCCTTGTCAAGTTGAGATCATAGAAATTACCAGTGACAAGTTTACGGTCAATGATGACGAATTCGATGGGATCAATGTATTCGAAATGCTGGAGGGCAATGATATCCTGGAAGTAGGGAATAAAGGCGCCATCTTGCTAGACATCCATGTTACACTTTGCGGAGAGAATCTAGGCCCCTTTCACAATGTGGCTCGTGTAGAAGCTGTGGCACCCGGTGATAACCTCATCGAAGATAGCTCCAGTGATGGTAGTGAACCGGATCCCAACTCTGATGGAACGCCCGATGAATCCAGCCCTACGACCGTTGTCTTTGCTGAACATCCTATACTAGGAGTTACCAAACGCATTAGCGCTGGTCCAACCTTGGATGAAGAGGACTACTACGTGCTGACTTATGAGATCCGCGCCCAGAACTTTGGAGATGTGGATCTCGAAAAACTACAGCTACTTGATACTTTGGCAAACACCTTCCTCGGGGCAGAAGACTGGATGATTGTAAGCATAGAGAGTGAAGAGTTTGCCATCAACGAAGATTATGATGGAATTTCGAACAACAACCTAATTCTTGAAAATGAAATCCTGGTAGTGCCGGGCGAAGAAGGTGCGGTATATCTTACGGTTCGTGTGGCTCCTGGGGGAGAACCAGGTCCTTACCTGAACTCAGTCACCGGTACGGCGATTACACCTTTTGGTACAGTAGTGTCTGATGTGTCGCAGGATGGAAGTGATCCCGATCCTAATGAGAATGATGACCCAACAGATGATAATGAAGAAACACCAGTCGTTTTAGACTGCTTTGTGGAATTGATTTGCCCAGCTGTGGTAGATACTATTCGGGCAGAAAATGACCTAGGTTGGTGTCGAGCTACTGTCAACTTCCCGCCGGCTTATATCAATACCTGTGCCGGAGCCCAGGATAGTTTGATCGAATATCGCTTGGAAGGAGCAGGTGCCTATGGAATTCCTTCCGATACTTGGCTCCCTGGACAACCCAGTGGACTCATGTATCAGGTAGGTTTGACCAGGGTGAGTATGCGTGCAAGTATTCCTAGCCAGCCTACTTTGGGGTATAGCGATACTTGTATTTTCCATATCGAAATCCTGGATAAAGAAGATCCGGAAATCCTTTGCCAGGATATTACCGTCGGTGTGGGGGCAGATTGTGATTATATTTTGGTGCCAGAACGTCTGGATGCAGGTACCACAGATAACTGCGATGATCCAACTGATCTTCTATTCGAAATTAGTTTGGACAACGTAAACTATGTCTCTGAACTAAGTTTTGGCCTGGATGATCTTTTGTCAACTCCGATCACGGTATACCTGAGAGTGACAGATCAAGCCGGCAACTTTACTACTTGTACGAATGAGATCAACCTGGTGGATGAAAGCGATCCACAAATCATCTGCCCACCTGATCAGATTATATACACAGAAGAGAATCTCTGTGTGGGTAAAGTTCCTAACCTTACCGCAGAGGTGACTATTGATAACTGTGCACCGATTGATACTGTCTTCCAGATACCCTCAGCGGGCACCTTGTTTGGAACTCGTCATGAAGATACCTTAGAAGTGGTTTTGACAGTAGTAGATGTATTTGGCAATACGGATACGTGTGGAGTTACCTTGACTTTGATCGATACCATTCCGCCAAGTTTCATCAACTGTCCGCAGCCAGATATCAAGGTGAATACCTTGCCAGGAATGTGTGGTGCTTTCGTCAATTTTAGTCTCCCGGTTGCTGCGGATAACTGTGCCGTAGATGAGGTGGTTCAAACCGATGAAACGGGCCTTACCAGTGGAGATATGTTCCCAGTGGGCACTACTATTCTCGAGTTTACGGCCTTTGACGTCGCTAGAAATAGTGTGGTCTGTTTGCGAAAGGTGATTGTAAATGACAAGGCTGGACCAGCGATTAGTTGTCCGCAAGATGTGGCAGTTAACATGGATGCTGGTGATTGTGGAGCAGTGGTCAATGATATAGCTCCTGTGACCAGTGATAACTGCGAGGATAATCTTTCCGTTGCCTTCCGTTTATTGGATGAACAAGGAGGACTAATTGGACAAGGCATGAGTGATGCCAGTGGTTCTTTCTTCCCGGAAGGAACGACTAGGGTAGAGTATCGCCTGCAGGATCAACCTTTACTCCTAATCTCTGAAGTAACGCATGAGCTAGAAGCGACAATTGGTGGACAAGCAGTAGTACCATCCTTTATCACAAATAGTGGCTCGGATGACTATTTGGAAATCACTAATCATGGCCCGGCATCGATGGATGTCAGTTGCCTAGCCATTGAGCGATTGTTTGATGGCGGTAGTGAAACTTATTCCGTGCCAAGAGGCGCTATACTAGATGCCGGAGAAGTATTGACCATACACTTCGGAGAGGGGGAAGACGACCCAGACCATCATTATTATAATGTTCCTGGTGCCGCTGATCTTTCAGCGATTACTCCAGCTGCTTATATCCTAAGCCATTCTGGCGTGACTTTGGACGTGGCGGTTCTTGGACAGTACTTTGGTCTTGAGCAAAGTACGCTCTCCTTCGTAACGGCTGAAGATTGGACGGGCATTACTAGCCCTGGAGATGCCGGAATGATGAGAACCACCGTTTGGGATACTGATACAGGAGCGGACTTCATAGGTACGGAAGTATGCCAGATGATCACCATCGGCTCCTTAAATCCTGGCCTGTCAGCGGCTACTAGTAATGGGGCACTTACCGCCTTACAGGCGCAATTGCCTCATCGTGACGAATGTGCTTTTGAAGTGGAAGTCACAGATGCAGAAGTGCCGCAATGTGGTGCTTATGAGGTGTATGAGACCTATACAAAAGCTAGTGGTGAGACCATCGAAGAAGGGGATTGTCTAGAGTCCATCATATCAATCGGGGAGCAATATGATATTGCAGATCTGAATGTCAATATTGTGGGGAATACCAGCTCTTTTGGTAACCTCACTTTCAGCTTAATTAGCCCAAGTGGAACCCAGATTGAACTTGCTTCAAACCTTTGCGGTAGCTGGGGTGGTTTTGATTTAGGTTTTGACAGTGATGCCATTTCCAATATCAGCAATCAATGCCCCTTGCTAAGCTTGGGCATTAACTTTCAACCAATAGAGAGCCTAGAAACCTTTAATGGAGAACCTGCTTTAGGGGATTGGATCCTACAAGTTGGACACGACGGCTCCCTAGACTCAGAATTGGCCAATTTACTTAGTTGGAGTTTGGAAATTAGTAGAAGAGTACCTTATCCTCAGCAGAACGTTACCTTAAATACGGCTTATTTGGTATGCGAAAATGAATACATTTGGCAACATCCAGTCTTGTTTGATAACTGCGCTGGTGGCTCTATCGAAGTGCAGTACCGGGATGCTCAAGGTGATTTGTTGGGGAATGGTTCGATTGCAGAGATGAATTGGGGTGCAGAAGTAGCCAGAGATTTCCCATTGGGTGAAAACTTGGTGAGCTATACCTTACGGGATGCAGCAGGCAATGAGACCCTATGCGAATTTACCGTTACAATTATCGATGAAGAACCCCCCGTATTAGATTGTCCGGATGACATCACTCGACAATTAGGCCCAGGGGAATGTGAAGCTACTCTGCCTCAACTACCTAACGTTGCCTTTGACAACTGTGGGATTACCAGCGTGACCTATGATCCTCCGCTAGATCACTTATTCCCAATTGGGATTACACAAGTGATGGTCACGGTAGAAGATGCTTCCGGTAATAGCAATAGCTGTAGCTTTGAAGTTGAGGTCTTAGAGTACGTGCCGCTCAATCCAATAGTAGTTTGTAATGACTCCTTGCATCTGACCTTAGGGCCAGATTGTACGGCTGAAGTTACCGCAGACATGATCTTAGAAGGTGGAGATTATCGTTGCTACGATAGCTATGATATTACAATCTTCGCAAGTACAGATCCAGATGCTCCAGTGATCCCAACGAGCCCTATTTTGGGAATGGACCAGGTAGGAGAGGCTGTGAAAGTAGAAATATGTGATCCGGTCACTGGCCAATGTTGTACTTCCGTTATTCGAATAGATTTTTATCAAGCGCCCGAATTCATCTGCCCAGCTGATGTAGCTGTATCTTGTAATGCGGACTTATCGCCATCCTTCCTAGGAGAACCAATCGTGACATCCTGTGTGCCAGGAGGTGCAGCTATTTCTTATCGAGATGTGATCGACGAACAGGATGAGTGTGATGATCCGCGAGTCATTATTAAGCGTGTCTGGACGGTTTCTGACGGCGCTGGTAATGAGGCTACTTGCAATCAAGTTATTACGATTAAAGCCTTTGACCTGGCGGAGATTGAATTCCCTGCGGATTTAGATAATATTCATCTACCTGCCTTAGATTGTGAACAAGTACAGCAGAATAGTGCAGTTACCCATCCGGATGCCACTGGTTATCCAACCGTGGATGGTAGTACCGATGTATTTGGCGTTAACTACTGTACGGCTTCTTTCATCTGGTCCGATGAGATCTTCAATATCTGTCCAGGTAGTTATGAAATACTACGTACCTGGAAGGTTAGGAATTCTTGTCAGCCCGTCATGCCTGGTTTGAATCCACTGGAGCATATTCAAGTTATCAAGGTGCAAGATTTTGACGGACCGGACATCATTTGTCCAGAAGATATGCTGGTTTCAACCGATCCGTATTACTGTACGGCAACTGTTGCATTGCCTATTCCTACCGTTGAAGATGGATGTTCCAATACCACCTTTAGTGCTAGCGTCAGTGCTGGATATCTCATCGTAGTGGATGGAGTATTTACTGTTCATCAGCTACCAATTGGTACGCATGAGGTGACCTTTGTCGGGCGAGATGAATGTGGCAAAACCTCTTCCTGTCGATTCTCACTGACAGTTGAAGATCAGATTGAACCCGTTGCGGTCTGTAATGATGATTTACACATCAGTGTAGATGGAATGGGCTATGCGCGAGTCTTTGCGACTGATATAGATGAAGGTAGCAATGACAATTGTGGTGTGGACCGCATTGAAGTACGAAGAGAACATCGATTCGACAGCAATTGCGACGAGGTGACGCCTTATATGGGAGATTGGGGTGAATTCGTTGAATTTGATTGTTGTGATGTCAATGACTCTATTCTCATTGAGTTAAGAGTAGTGGATATCCATGGCAATGCCAACGTTTGCTGGCTAGATGTGCTGATCGAAGATAAAGCTAGCCCATTCTGCATTCCTCCTCATGCCGTACAAATGGCTTGCGATAGTCTTCCATACGATCTGGATTATAATGATAATTTGCTTTTGAGTAGTCTATTTGGAACAGCGACAACTTCGGACAATTGTGGCAATGTGATAGTCGAAGAACTGGCCCCAACTGTGACCGTGAATGATTGTGGCTCAGGTCGAGTAGTGCGCCACTTCCAAGCTATTGATCAAGCTGGTAATCGATCTGTTAATGATTGTGATCAGATCGTAGAAATAGTGGATCGATCCAACTACATGATTCGTTTCCCTAAGGATGCTAGCGCTTCCTGTGGATTACCTGAAATTGATACCATTCAGACCATCGAATTAGGTTGTGATCTTTTAGCGGTGAATGTGGTGGATGAATTCTTCTCTGCTTCGCAGGATGAATGCTATAAGATCTTAAGGACCTACCAAGTGATCAACTGGTGTGAATATGATGGTGAGTCAGATCCAGTGATCATTGGTCGGGATGAAGACTGCGATGGAGTCACGGGTGACGAGGATGTATGGGTCATCGTGGCAGAAGATGGTCATACCTATATAGATCGCGATAGCCTCCCAGCCAACGCGGAACCCGTGCTGGGACTTAAGGGGACTAGTTGCGACGGTACGACGAATCCAAGTGGACATTGGACAAGCGATGTCTTGGATCCCAACATTCAATCTAATGGATTCTGGAGATATACGCAGGTGATTAAGGTGTATGATAATCAGGCACCAGAGGTGGTGTATGAAGGAATCGATCCATTCTGCACGGTCAATGATGCCAGCTGCGTGGCAAAGGTAAGTCTGCCTTTCTCGATTGATGAGAATTGTACCCTGAGTGAGTATTACCTCGAGCTTTCCCTTGATTTGAATGCCGATGGGCAGATTGACCAAACGCTAGATCCAGCTACTGTATTGCAAGGTAA
>CAJXPD010000198.1 GCA_913057785.1 uncultured Lewinella sp.
GAGAAGGAGCTGACACGCCGCTCCTTTTTGCAGGTGGGTGGACTAAGTCTGGGTGCCATGGCTTTGTCTTTTCTATCCTCTTGCGATAACCCAAAGGTATTGGGAAACAAGCAGGAGAGCCCACTAATAGACCTAGCGAATCCACTGCGTCCAAGAGATAGTCATTTTGCTCCTAAAGCAAAACGAGTGATATTCCTTCATATGGCCGGTGCTCCTTCACAATTAGAGTTGTTTGAGTACAAACCAGCATTACATAAATTGGATGGTCTAGATTGCCCCCCGTCTTTGCTCGAAGGCAAACGATTTGCCTTTATCACGGGAGTACCAAAAATGCTGGGACCGCAATTTGAATTTGGGCGATATGGTGAGACCCAGAGTTATGTATCAGATCGTTTACCGCATTTCAAAGAGGTGGTCGATGAAGTTACCTTCCTCCGGGCCATGCATACGGATGAATTCAACCACGCACCAGCACAGCTTTTTATGCATACCGGTCATGCCCGCCTCGGGCGCCCCAGCATGGGCTCCTGGGTGACCTATGGCCTGGGCTCCGAAAACCAGGATTTACCTGGCTTCGTCGTCTTGGTATCTGGTCAATCGGCTCCGAGCGCTGGTAAGAGTGTCTGGGGAAGCGGATTCTTGCCTACCGTCTTCCAAGGGGTGCAATGTAGATCCAAAGGAGAACCAGTTTTGTACGTGAACAACCCAGACGGCATGCCTCGCAATATTCGTAAAGGTACCATTGAAGCCATCAATGAACTGAATCGCAGGCGCTATGAAGAAGTGCAAGATCCTGAGATTGTGACACGGATTGCCCAGTACGAAATGGCATTTAAGATGCAGATGACCGTGCCTGAGGTAATGGATATCAACGATGAACCCGACTATATCCATGAAATGTACGGAACCACCCCTGGACAAGCTTCTTTCGCTAACAATTGCCTATTGGCACGTAGGCTCGCGGAGAAAGATGTACGCTTCATACAGCTGTTTCATCGTGGGTGGGATTCCCACGGCAGTAATCAATTTGAGGCACTAGATATTGGCTTTGTGAAGCGTTGCCAAGAGATAGACAAGCCCATGTCGGCTCTTTTAAAAGACCTCGAGCAACGTGGATTACTCGAAGAAACTTTAGTGGTATGGGGCGGAGAATTTGGACGAACCCCGATGATGGAAAATCGCGGTGGGATATCCAACCCCTTTGCTGGTCGAGACCACCACAAAGAGGCGTTCACGATGTGGATGGCTGGTGGTGGCGTGAAGAAAGGATTTAGCTTTGGAGAGACGGACGAGATCGGCTATTATGGCACACAAGATCGCGTGCATACACATGACTTGCAAGCCACTATCCTACATCTGATGGGCATCAACCACGAACAACTAACCTACCACTTCCAAGGCCGAGACTTCAGACTCACCGATGTGCATGGACATGTGGTGAAAGATATTATGGTTTAATCGAGTACTAACAGCATTAAGCAAAACAGAACAAAATGAAACCAACGATCGCTTTACTCTCCTTCCTGACGCTATTCCTGTGGTCCAATGCGCAGGATATGGTATTACCGCTTTATCCCGAGGGTATTCCCTGTGCTAGTGAAAACCAGCAAAAGACCAGAGAGGTTAATAATGGTTCCGAAAGACGAATCAGCGCCGTTCAAGAACCAGAGATAGCCGTCTATCTGCCCGCTAAATCCAATGCCAATGGGACTGGCGTGGTGATCTGTCCAGGGGGAGGATATTGGGTTCTAGCTTGGGATTGGGAAGGCAGCTGGATGGCTAAATGGTTAAATGAGATGGGCATTGCGGCCTTTGTTTTGAAATACCGACTTCCGGGCTGGGAATCGGATGAGTGCAATGACAAAGTAGCCTTGATGGATGCACAACGGGCGATGAGATTGGTTCGGAGCAAAGCCCTTGATTGGCGATTAGATCCCGATCGCATTGGAATCATGGGTTTTTCAGCAGGTGGACATTTAGCCTCTTCTTTATCTACCCATTTTGATGCTGGAGACGAGAATGCCAGTCTCCCTGTAGATCATTTTTCTTCACGCCCCGATTTCTCCATACTTATGTATCCAGTAGTTTCCATGGATACTACGATTGCACATATGGGTTCTCGCAAAAACATCATCGGAGAATCTCCCAGTGCTGAGATGGAGGCTTATTACTCCAATGAAAAACAAATTACCGCAGAGACTCCTCCTGCCCTACTTATACATTCCGACAATGACCGGGCGGTACTACCAGAAAATAGTATTGCCTATTATCAAGGCCTAAGAAAACATGGTATTCCTGCTGCCCTCCACATCTTCGAATCGGGGGGACACGGTTTCTCCTTCGGTAAAGGGCGTGGAGATGTAGAAGGTTGGCCTAGGGTAGCTAAAGAGTGGCTGGCTGGTAGAGGATTACTAAAGAAAAAACATCGCGCTTTGATTGTAGATGGTCAAAATAATCACAGAAACTGGCCTGAGACTACGCCCATCCTAAAGCAACAACTAGAAGAAACGGGACTCTTCATTGTCGACGTAGCCACCTCTCCTCCTAAGGGGGAGCCGATGGATGACTTTCGCCCTTCCTTTCACGCTTACGATCTGGTCGTATCAAACTACAACGGAGATGCGTGGCCAGAAGAAACCCGTAAAGACTTTGAAAGATTTGTCCACGGTGGGGGTGGATTTATCTCTGTTCATGCCGCTGACAATGCTTTCTCAGATTGGCAGGCCTACAATGAAATTATTGGTCTCGGAGGCTGGGAGGGTCGAACCGAAAAGAATGGCCCATATGTCTATATCAATGATAAAAACGAAGTAATCCGCGATGATTCGCCTGGCAGAGGAGGGAATCATGGCAAGCGTCATGAATTTCTAATCCAGGTCCGAGACAGCACCCACGCCATTATGAAAGGATTACCTACCAAGTGGCTCCATGTCGAAGATGAGTTATATGACATGATGCGTGGCCCTGCAAAGAACATGCACATTTTAGCTACGGCCTATGGTGATCCGGCGCAGGGTGGGCAAGGCAGGCATGAGCCGATGATGATGACCATCCACTATGGCTTGGGAAGAGTCTTTCATACCACGCTAGGCCATCTCAATGAGTCTCAACTGTGCCTTGGATTCAAGGCCATCTTCCAACGTGCCGCGGAATGGGTCGCAACTGGTCAAGTGACACAGGAAGTACCCAAGCAATTCCCTACAGCAACACAGACCATGCTATCTGATCCGCCTAAGTAATACCCTTCGTCGACAAATCTGGTGGACAATCATAAAGGGAGATGAATAAGCACTGCTGACGATTACTGTCAGTATAGCATTGAATTTCATTTTCGATTGTCTTCAAACACAAGATTTGTTGAAGAACCAATAATATAATCCTCTTTTCATGAAACAGCCATCCAAACTCAACCGACGTTCATTCAATCAATTGTTAGCTACGGGCGCTTTATTGTCCCCTCTTTACGGCTTCACTGCTCCTCCCGCTAAGCTAGGCAGCAAAATGAAAATGGGCCTTGTCACCTACCTATGGGGAAAAGACTGGGACCTTCCTACACTGATTGAGAACTGTTCCAAAGCCAAGACCTTCGGAGTGGAGTTACGAATAGAACATGCTCACGCCGTCACGCTAGATCTTTCCCAGAATGATCGCCAAGAAGTAAAAAAGCGTTTTGCAGATAGCCGTGTAACTTGCCTGGGGATGGGAACCAATCAAGCCTATCATTACGCAGATAGCGCTCGGCTCAAGACTGAGATTGAGGGGACAAAAGAATACATCAAGTTAAGTCATGACATAGGGGGCACAGGAGTAAAAGTCAAACCCAACGGTTTCCCAAAAGGAGTATCCAAAGAAAAGACCATCGAGCAGATTGGAAAAGCCTTAAACGAAGTAGGTAAGTTTGGAGCCGACTATGGCCAGGTTATCCGAGTCGAGGTACATGGCCGAGGTACCCAAGAATTGCCGAACATGAAAGCCATAATGGACATAGCTGATCACCCAAATGTAAAGGTATGTTGGAACTGCAACGATCAGGACTTAATCGGTGAAGGCTTGGAGCACAATTTCAACTTGGTCAAGGGGCGTTTTGGGGATACAGTACATATTCGAGAAGTCAATGTTGGAGAATACCCTTATCCTGCTCTTGCTAAACTCTTTACGGCCATTGACTACGATGGATGGATTCTCCTAGAATGCCGCACCAATCCCGATGATAAGCTCGCCGCTATGAAAGAGCAACGAAAATTGTGGAATAAGATGGTAAAACAAGCTCGCCGGGAGATCAAAGCTTAACAGTGATCACCCCGGCGATTATGCCTTTATCGTTGCTTATTTTCCTTGATTCTGAAGATCTTCCAATTTCTTCTTGGAAGGTCCATCAGGATTCAAATCGACGGCTTTTTGAAAGCATTTCTTGGCATGCTCTAGGTCTTTGACTGCCATATAGTAATCGCCCAACGAATCATGGGTATTGAAACTATCGGGATAGTTCTTGGTATTCATCTCAAAAAGCTGTTTGGCTTTCGGCAGCATCTGCATCTGCAGCATATTATATCCCATCTGGTTAACCATAAATTCATCTGGTAAAATGGTCATACCCATTTCCTTCGAAACTACCTTGTAGTGCTTCTGCATTTTAGCTGCTACGTCAACAGTAGGATTCATGAAATCTTGAGGCCCAATGACAAGTTTGTAGAAATCAAAAAAGAATCGCACGGCATCATATTCCGTAATTAAAGGAACAGAGCCATGATCATCATTTTCGTAGTATTTGCCATTATACTTAATCCTATCTCCGGAGGCCAATAGGTGATCATGCAACTCCATCAAGGCGCGAAAATGGCCAGTCAGCACCCCCTTGTCCTTCAACGCGGCCTCCACGGTCATTCCTTCCTCTAAGGTATTCGCAATTCCCAGGTAGAGCATTTTGCCATGGTGTGCATTGGTCCACTCAGACGCTTTAATCTCTTTCAGAAGACTTTCTTGACTCCACCACATGGAAGGATCAATGGAAATATAGGCATCAAAAAGGTCAGGCTGGTGCTTGAAGGTATGCATCGCCAACAAGCCCCCAAATGAATGGCCAATAAGCATTTCAAAAGAATTGACCGGATAATTAGCTTCTACGTAGGGCTTCAGTTCTTCTTTGATGAAACGTAGAAAATTGTCTCCACCGCCGGAAGCCTCCACCATTCCTGGAGCAACGAATGGATGACTGCTATCACCCTTGCTAGGGGTAAGATCACGCGTTCTGTTCGTATTCTCTATCCCGACGATAATCATGTCTGGGCAAATTGAATTAGCACTTAGACTTTGGATCATAGTTGCTACAGACGGAAAATGAGACTCCCCATCCAGAAGATATACTACAGGGTAAGTTTTTTTCGCGAAGAGTCCATCTCCTTGATGAGGGACATGTATCCAAATCGTTCGAGCCTCTTTCAGTACATCTGAGTAGATACTATCCTTATGTCCAATTACTACCTGATTAGAAGGGGATTGAGCAAAGGTTAGTTGGGAAAAGCTGCCAAGGATGAGCAGCAAGAGTATGTTTTTCATGTTTTCGATTTAGCGTTAAATATCTCAATAATCTACACAATAAAGCCACACGCATCGGAATAACAAGCGTACTTGTCAAACGGTCCTATCAGTTATCAAGCGGCAAATCTGCATTTTGTGTTATACTATCCGCATTTTGTCTGTTTCCTGCGGCGAGCATTGCCAATACCTTTGTTTTTGTAATCCGGGTAGAGGCAACAATACTCAATTAAACAACCAAAAAAGATAGCAAGCATGAAAAAGATAGCATTAATCACAGGTGCAAGTAGCGGAATCGGAAAAGAATTAGCGCGTATCCACGCAGAAAAAGGAGGAGACTTGGTCATTGTAGCCAGAAGTGCGGGTAAGCTCAACCAGCTCAAGGAGGAATTGGAGAGTAAGACTTCCGCTAAAGTCACCGTTATTGTAAAAGACCTCTCACTTCCTAATGCTTCGCAGGAAGTATATCAAGAAGTTAAGAAAGCAGGAATCGAGGTAGACTATTTGATCAATAATGCGGGCTTCGGTGGGCAAGGTAAGTTCCACGAAAGAGCATGGGAAGAAGACTTGGCTATGATCAACTTAAATGTAGTGGCTCTAACCGCCTTAACTCGATTATTCCTACCTGACTTTGTAAAACGCAACAGCGGAAAAATTCTTAATGTCTCTTCTACTGCCAGCTTATTGCCTGGTCCTTTGCAAGCTGTTTACTATGCTACTAAAGCTTATGTAACCTCCTTTAGCAATGCTATTGATGAAGAACTTTATGATACTAACATTAGCGTAACAGCACTTCTCCCAGGTGCTACGGAGACCGAATTTGCCAAAGTATCGGGAATGGATAAGACTGACTTATTTAATAATACTTTCAGTGCACGAGAGGTAGCTCAAGCGGGATACGATGGTATGATTGAGGGGAAATTGAACGTTATGGCGGGGCTGACTTTTGCCCAGCGATTGATGATGCGATCCATCCCATTCACACCAAAGAAAATGTTGTTGAGTCAGATTAGAAAGATGCAGGAAGTTCCTGCCTAGGCAGTATAAGGGGCTGAATGCACCGAACCTTTGGCCTTGGAATGTATCGGGGCCAAAGGTTAGTCTTTCTTCAATTTCTCCAACATTCTATCTCGTTGGTAAATCGCATCACCATCCGCCGGATCTAGTTTCAGGACCTCCTCATAGGCCGCCAAAGCAAGATCCCATTTACCCGTGAACCGATAGAGGTTGCCCAAATTGTAGTGAGGAGCGATATAGGTGGGCAACAATTCGATAGCTTTTTCCAGCGCAGGTTTGGCGCCACGGAAGTCTTTTAAGTACAGGAGGGCAGATCCGAGATTATTATAAGCCACTGCGGAAGTAGGATTGATCCTGATGGCATCCAAGCAAGCATCTCGAGCGGCTTCGTATTGTCCAAAGTCCTCTAACAAAGAACTAAGATTCGTATACGTTAACTCATAGTTAGGGTCAAGCTCAAGAGCTGCCATATAAGCTTCCTTGGCTTCCTCCAAAAACTCCATCTCATGGTAAATAAAGCCTTTCGTAACCACGTATCCCGCGGATTCCGGATCAATCGCGATCGCATGATCAATATCAGTCATCGCCGCCTCATCATCCCCCAAGGCAAGTCTAATTTTAGCGCGCAAGGCATAACTAGTGCCAAAAGTAGGATTCTCCTCTACATCCGCATGCATCAGCAGCAAGGCCTCAGCAGCTCTGCCTAACTGATAGAGGGTAAAAGCTTTGTGGAAGTTATAGTCATGTAAGCTTTCCGCCTTTGGCAGCGCAAAATCGAAATCTGCTAGGGCGGCTGAATAGTTTCCTACTTTTTCGTGGACCAGGCCTCTTTGAAAATAGGCCCGATAATGTAAAGGATCAAAAACAATAGCTTGATCATAGGCCTCCAACGCCTCCTCCCATCGCTTTAGGTCCTCCAATGAACAACCTTTGAGATAATGTACCTCCGCACTAGCCGGATTCAGGCTGATCGCTCGTTCGAAATCCTCAAGCCCCTCTTCAAAGCGATCTAGTTGGCAGAAACAGACACCTCTCATCTCAAAATAAGAAGAGTTAGCTGGATCCGCTTCTATCGCGTGATTAAAAGCCTCTAAAGCTCTTCCATGCTGCTTCTCGCCACTCAAAAACAGGCCTTTCCAGTACCAGCTTTCCCCATGATTGGGCATTTGCTGCAAGGCCTCTTCCAAAGTCTGCAACGCTTTCTTCGCTTGACCATCGGCATATAAATCGCGTGCATTTTCGATCAGTTGATCTACCATCATAAATATTTGGTGTAGTATGCAATTGGAACTAGAAAGTGTAACTCAGAGACAAGCCAAATTGGGAAAAATCCGCGCCAACAGTTTGGTCCTTCAGAAAAGAGCCAGCAAAAAAATAAAAATAGGAAGTTTGTACTTCCACAAATCTATTGACTGGCCTTGCTATCTGTACCCCAAATTGGTGTCCGATAAATCGCTCCGAACTTCCTGTGCCTGCAACATTCAACCGTCCAGATGGAAAATAAATTCCATCCTGCAAACTGTAGCGCCAAAAAATGTCCCAATCAAAATCAATTGTCCATTCCTTTCCAACTTGAAACTGGACGGATGGATGAAAATCCAACAAATTTGCTGGACCAATTACAGCCAGTAAACCAAAATAACCTCCCCTGGGATACAAGGGGTTGAAAGTTTGTAAATTCCCATCTTCCGAGTCTCTGTCTCCGCTGATCACTTCCGTTTTCAAACCTATCTTAGCACTATCACTTAGCCGAAGATATAGCTCGGTAGATAAAGTCCAAGCTCTAATCTGTCCAATTCCAAAAGTACCAAGCTGCAGGATGAACTCCGTATTGTAACTAAACACCCCACTTTCTCCCCAATGGCGAAAGCCCCAGGAATGTCGCACCTCTCTGTCACTACCTTCCTCAAATTTAGTCGTCCTATTGCGCACCCCTAGATAATACAGATCAAAATTCATGGGATCGACATGAGTACAGTTTCGCACGTAGTATATCCCCCATAACAGCTGATCAAATGAAATCTGATTGTCCAAGAGTCCAGGACGTTGAGGATTGTAAGCATACAACAAGGCATCTAGACGATTTTTTCGATTCTCCCAAATCCACCGCAGTCCATCAAAACTATGACGCACATTAGTCCCTTCGCGAATGCTCAACAATCGCCGAGAACCGTACCAAAGTTCCCGGCGCCCTACCTCCAGGGTGCTATTGCCGATCGGCAATCCGAGAAAAAGCTGATGTACATCCAGGCGATCTTCATTTAAGCCTAGTACAGGCCCATTTCTTCCAATGGCAAAAGCACTTTTGAACTGAGTAAAGAGGCGAAACCTTTGTCGGAATTTCAAATCACCATGAAACATAAAACGTAAGAACACGGGCTTATCATCATTGCCTTGGGTCCAATCCTCATTTCTAAGTCCCTGCAATTCACTCCTGAAATTCCCTCCAAGGCTCAGCCAAGACTGTTTACTCAAAGGGATATACTTCAAGCTTTGCCACCCCTTTCCCTTCTCTGTTCTTTCTTTTAAAAATTCATAGTCTTCTAAGTCTCTTCGTAAGGAAAATGAGGGAAAATCCAACAATAAACTATCTTCACCTTGTCCTTCTAGTTCTGGAGTTACCACTAGTAATACAATGAAAATGAGCAAAGGAATTTGTATTACTCTCATCTTTTAAAAATTCCGGATTAATAGTACTCCAGCAATGATCAAAGCAATTCCCAGTAGTCTTTGCCAATTGATGGCATGGACGGTCATTCCCAACCATCCATAGTGGTCCAACAATAGAGAAAAAGTTAACTGCCCCGCCACGACTAATCCGAAGGTCAATGCCGCTCCTATCTGTGGCACCAAAATGATCACAGCTGCTACATAAAATGCGCCCAATAATCCCGCCGTCCATACAGACCAGTGAACACCGCCTACCGCTGATATTTGACTCAGATCTACCCTGGTAAGCAAGCTGTAGATGAACAAGCCAATGGAGCCAATAACAAAAGAGATCAAAGCGGCATAAACGGGATCACCAACGGCCTTTCCCATTTTCGCGTTCAAGCCTGCTTGAATGGGTAATACAGCACCCGATACTACAGCGAGGGTCAATAAAATATATAAGCTTTTCATGAATACTCCGTATTTGAAAGTATCTAACGTCCTTTAGATACTTGCTGATTAGTCAATGCTAAACTGTAAGTGGGAAATCTCTATCAAGATCTCTCACTTACAGTTCCTCTATTCCAAATCTAGTTTTGATATCCTCCGTAATATTTGACGGGAGACCAGGAAGGAATTACCGCTGGCATGGGTGGGGTCAAATCAGAGTAGGGACCACTTCCATACACTATTTTCCCTCCGACAACAGTCATAATAGACTGAAGTTCCTTGATTTCATCTGTTGGAACAGAAAAGTAATCATCCGATAACAAGGCAAAATCAGCATACATCCCATTTTCTAAAGTCCCTTTCACGGTTTCCTCATTAGAGATATAGGCACTCCCTTTGGTATACAGATGCAAGGCCTCAGTTCTAGTTAATCGATTGGCTTCTTCAGCCAGTACTAAGCCCCCTACTGTTTCTCCGGTGATTAACCAATGTAGGGCTGGCCAAGGGTTATAACTCGCCACCCTGGTCCCATCAGTCCCAGCACCTACAGGGATGCCCATTTCCAACATCTTCTTGACTGGTGGTGCTTGCTTAGCTTTGTCAGCCCCGTATCTTTCAACAAAATACTCGCCAGCATAAGCCATACGAGCCTGGATCGCAATTCCCCCGTTCAATGCTTTTATTCTGGCTAACTCTGTTTCTTGTACCGTCTCGGCGTGATCAAAGAGCCAGCGCAATTGGGCAAGCTTGCCTTCAGTCTCCTGATTCACTTCCTCAATCACATCCATGATGTTCGCGATACTCTCTCCATAGGTAGCGTGGATTCTAAAAGGCCAACCTTGATCCACATGTAATCGTATTACTCGTTTGATATCCTCACGCCAAGTTGGGCGTTCCTCCAATAGCGGTTGGGGTGCAAGAAAGTTTTCAAAATCTCCAGCACTCCAAGCAAGGAACTCCCCGCCACCCTCGAGTTCATACCCATGATCCAGGTGTATTTCTCCATTATGCCCCACTTCATTATCAGCCATCCATTCCTGAAATTCCTCGTACTCAGCTCCCTTGTTTTGTGGAAAAAGGTAGTAGGACAATCGGATTGGCATTTCACCTTGACTAGCTAGCTCTGCTGTTCCACTATAATCCCTCGGAAACTTGTGTCCGCCACCGCCAGCATCAATCCCGCTGGTAACGCCCAAGCGATTGAGTTCTCGGTAAAATTGTCGAGTTGAGTTGATCATCTCAGCCTGAGATAAAGGAGGCAGAGAACCGATTCGTGCATATAGAATGGTGGGATTAGGCTCCGCTAACAGTACGCCGGTAAGTTTACCATCAGGATCTTTTTCGAATCGACTACCTTCCGGGGCTTTAGTTGTTTCGTCTATTCCCAAGACTTTAAGACCTGCCCTGTTGAGCCATGCTCGACTGTACAGGAACAGTACGTAGGTTGGGACATCACCTGTTGCTTCATTGATTTCCTCCGGTGTAGGAAATCGTTTTTCCTCAAACTGGAAAGGGCTCCATCCACCAATAACCCTAACCCACTGTCCTTCCGGTGTTCGCTCCGCTTGTTCTTTAAGCATTTGCAGAGCTTTCTTGAGAGAAGATACGCCATCCCAGCGCAGTTCCGCATTGTAAAATCGTCCGCCGCGGGTGAGGTGTAGATGTGAGTCGTTGAGCCCGGGAATCACGGTGCGTCCTTCGGCATCTAACACCTTGGTGCTATCTCCCTGCAAAACAAGCAGCTCCCTATTGGTCCCAGTTGCCAGCACCTGCCCATCTTTGACAGCAATGGCCTCTGTAAAAGTATTATTAACATCCATTACAGCTACCTTGGCATTGGTAATGATCAAGTCTGCCATTGCCCCTGCACTTTCCTTGGCTGTGTCCTGACAAGACAGCAAAAGCACGGACATTATTAGTACACTATAAATTCTGATTATCTCTTTCATAGCCTAATTATTTGATTGTTAAAAGAAAGGCAGAAGCCAACCCCGAGTAACAATTGTCGAAAAGCTGCTCTATGGTTTACTTCTGCCTTAGAACCCCAGATCCTTCATGTAATGAGGACTGGCTAGTTCCAAATTGGGTGGCGGTCTTAACTAGTGGTTATTGCCATCTTCTTTTATCCATTCCGCCATCGTCTTGATATAATCGATACCTAGACCATAAGCACCACCATATTTCTTAGATACCTTGAGCACCGCCTCGTACATATCACCTCTAGCCCAATCTCGGTGTACCTCTAGTAGATACTGTAAAGAAGTGACAGGCTTTACACCTGCTTGCACCATTCTGGTGATGGCCATATCATGAGCCTCCTGAGAGATACCTCCAGAAGCATCAGTAATCACATATACTTCATAACCATCTTCCAGCGCTGACAAAGCGGCCGTGAGCACACATACTTCTGTCCAAAGCCCAGCAATTACCAATTTTTTCTTATTAAAATCGCCTACAGCTTTTACCACACGCTTGTCTTCCCAAGAGTTCATCGTGGTTCTATCGATGTAAGACTTAGAATCTGGGAAGTATTCTCTGATCTCTGGAAATACCGGCCCGCTGAAAGACTTTTCCGCCACTGTCGTGATAACAGTAGCAATGTCATAGATCTTTGCAGTCCCCGAGATCAAACCCGAATTGTTCCGCAATTCTTCGATAGGTTGAGATTCCACAGCAAATGCCATTTGGCTCTCGTGATCGATCATTAGCAAAACGTGATTGGTAGGGTTTAGCAGCTCCTTAGATGCGTTTGCAGGATCATTGTAAGGATTAGGGTTATATTGTTTCCATTGCGCCTGTACAGGCGCATTCATCAAAAACAAAACAGCAATTACACTCAACAAAAATTTCTTCATGGCTATTTGATTTAAAAGTATTGATATAATTTATCCACTGCTCCACAAGCCTTTACGCTCAGCAACATTAGGATTTTGAATAATCTTTTTAGGAAGAGTACAAGCATTGAAGTTCAGGCCAGGGACTAGGTCAGTCAATGGTATTTTCGTTATTCTTTTCTCGCTTCCTTTACTCTTTTTTGATGGGTCCGATTTGTGAACCCTTTCGAATAATCACAGTACAAATATCCAGGAAAAACTCAGGCGATGAGATATAAAAAAGGATGTCGACGATGCAAAAATGGCGGAATAGCTATGATTTCCCCTTAGGGAGTAGCAACTTCGGGCGAGCAAACAAGTCTTAGGTCTCTAGAATTGTTCAAAATTTGTTTGCAACTGTTTAGGATCATTGGTCAATTGCAAACTTAGCATAAGCAGTATCCGTGCCTTCTTCGGACTGAGATCAGGAGCAAAAACTACAGGAAAGTCATAGGCTGGATAGCCAATAATCCGGCCTTCTGGCACCTGTGAGGCAATGCAGATCGGCAGTCCGTTGTCCGCTGCCCGCTTCAAACCTTCAGCCATACCGGCGCTGATCCGCCCTCCCGCAAATGAACCCGCCACCAAACCCTCCAAACCTTTCGAAGCAAAATAGTCAATGATTGCTGGGTCAAAGTCGGTAAAATCCATCACTAGTTCTACCTTGGGAAGTTGGTCTAATTTTTCTATCCTGAAAGGCGTATCAGCGGTGTGGGTGTAGAAGGTACTCCGGTAAAATCGGACTTTATCGGGATCCACTACTCCCAAAAAACTGCTTTCAGACTGGAAGGTATCCACTCCCCTATTGTGGGTTTTCCAAACTTCACGTGCTGCGCTGATCCGTTCATTTAATACGACCATCACGCCACTCCCTACCGCCTTGGACTCCAAACCCACTCGAACGGCGTTGATTAGATTTGCCGGACCATCAGCAGAAATCTCATTTGCTGAGCGCATAGCTCCCACTACAATGACTGGCTTAGGGCTACGAACCGTGAGATTCAAGAAGTAGGCCGTTTCTTCCAAGGTATCTGTCCCGTGCGTGATCACCACCGAACTGAGTTGCTCATCTTCATCGAAGAGCCGATTGATGCGCTTGGAGAGTTTGAGCCAAAGTGCAGGCGTCATCTTAGAGGAACCAATCTTACTGAATTCTTCCACCTGTATATCCGCGAGGTTGCCCAACTCCGGTAATGCCCCGACCAGGGCAGGACCATCGATCATGGGTTTACCATTCACACTGGCAATAGTCCCACCAGTAGTAATAATTCGAACTTTGGGTTTAGCAAACGAACTTGGAGTCATGGTAAAAGAATTTATCCAAATATAAAGGTAAAGGAACTTTTAAGAGCAAGAGACAGTTGTAAGGGTATCATGACTAAAAATCACACATATACATTATTGCTCCTAAGTTATCCGAAGATAGCTGAGGTGTAATTGTATTGTATAGATATGAAGCAATAGAAAAGCTCCTTGGTATTAGTTCAAGGAGCTTTTTTTGTTGTTCGTAGTCTGAAATTTGTTGTTCGTAGTTTGAAACTACGAACAACAAAAAATCTACACCTGTAAGCTAAAAGGAAACGCTATCGGACTTAAAATCCGATGTTTGACGGTTCGAATCCGTCCGGGTGTACGAAGGAAGCACATGTTGTTTTTATTGGTTTGAAATTAGTTGTGCGTAGTTATCGAACTACGCACAACTAAATCAAAAAATTCCCTATTTTTCATCCCAAACAATACAGCGTGATGAAAATCCATACAGGACTACTTTTTCTCTTCCTAGTAGCCCCGTTTTGGCTCTTGGGGCAGACCGGCGATTTTACGATTAAAAACAGTCAAGCAGCCTTGGATTGGTTCAAGGATGCGGGGCTGGGCTTACGAATTCAGTGGGGCCTGGAAAGTCAACTGGGGATCAGTATGGAGCACAGTCTAATTAACGCCTCTCCTGACTTTCAGCAACGGTTTTTCGAAGATTTGCCGCAATCATTTAACCCTAAGCAGTTCGATGCCAAAGAGATCGCCACGCTAGCCAAGCTAGCAGGTGTGGAATACCTAGTACTTACCGTGAAAGATAAAGCTGGTTTTTGTCTGTGGGACACCGAAAGCACCTCGTTTAACATTATTAATATGCCTTATACGAAAGATGTACTTCAAGCTTACGTGGAAGCCATTCGCGAAGTAGGCTTGAAGGTTGGCATTCAGTTTTCTACCGAAGATTATCATTTTCTTCGCACACATGAACTACCTATTAGAGATACTCCACTGGAAGAACTAGATGAAGAATTAGTGGAAAGTTACGAGGGCCTGATCGAACTTCAGTGTAAGGAACTTTTCTCCAATTATGGAAAAATTGACCTGTTGTTTTTGGAAGGAAAACACGTTGACCTTGCAGCCAAAACTGCCCTGGATCTACAAGAAGATCTATTGATCACCGGTGCCGGCCTCCCGATTTGGGAAGAGCACATTCCTAACCAGGTTAAAAGCCAAAGTTGGGAGGTCAGCTTCTCTCTGGCAGATCAATGGTCCTACAAAGCTAGGCCCAAGGCCAAATCAGTTAAGGAGCTGATCGAGCTGCTCATTGAAACCCGAGCAAAAGGTGGTACTGCCCTATTTACCATCGGGCTACGTCCAGATGGAGCCCTACCGCAGTCTGAGGAAAAGTCCTTACGAGAATTGGCGACCTGGTCATTTGTGAATAAGGAAGCCATTCAAAGTGTCAGACCCTGGATCATCCATCGGGAAGGAAAGTCTTGGTTGGCTCGAAAAAAGGAAGCAACAGATGTTTACATCTACTTATCCGCTGAAAACAGTTGGAATCTAGGAGAGGAACATAGCTTGATATTGAGATCTGTGCGGGCTACACGAGATTCCGAAATCAGCTTACTGGGACAAGCGATTGAGTTGCCGGGGCGAGCCCTGCCTCCCCTTCGATATCAACAGCAAGATGGACAGTTAGAAATCCATTTTGCGCTACTCCACCAGCTATACGATAACGGAAAATGGCCTTATCCATTGGTCCTGAAACTAACCAGGGCAGAACCTACCCTCACTCCTCCTGTAGTACAGACCCTCCCTCCAAAACCACAATCCAAAGGAACTCAACTAAAAGGTTTCCTGGCTAAAAAGGGCGATCAGCAAGACCTCGAGTATGGCTTCGAATACCGACCCTATGCCAAGCTTTTCTCTCAAACTCCCACAGATTGGAAAAGAACAGACTGGGTAAAGGAGACTACTAATGGGCACTTCAATCTGCCCTTGGAAGGGCTAAATCCTGGAGAGTACGAGGTCCGGGCCATTGTTAGAAACCCAGTATTGACCATTCCGGGAGCAATTTTGAAATTTAGCATTCCCTAATTGAATTCTTACTCACAGCTTGCCCATTCCCAGCTGCTCCCTGGCTATTTTCCATTCCAATAGAGCAAGCGATACCACTATGATAACTTCGCCGATAATATAGCCCCAACCCAGGGTCGTGATAACCGCATGATGGGATATGGCTACACCAATGGAAAGGCAACAATAGGCTACATTCAATACAGCAATCATCTGTAAGAAGCGGCTGAGATTTTTGTCCAGTCTCCAATAGCGGTAAATGTCATAGGCAGCAAAAAAACAAGGTATCACGGCCAACACATACAAAGCAGATCGCGGGATACCGAAGATATGTTCTAACTTGACTAGTACGACACCCAATAAAAATGCAGATAGCAAGGCGCCCAATCCGTCGATTAGGAATAATTTTCGCGGTTCCTTGTTAATTTGGTGTATTAGGTTTGACGCTTTCATGGACGAGTATTTATGGTAAGTTACTCGCGAAATTAATTGTACCTATTCCACTTATCGTATCCTTTAGATAAAAGCTTATCTTACTTCGACTAGAGGTCTAAGGTTATAAGATTCTGAGACAAGTTTTTCACAAGCCTTAATCAGAAAGAGATCTCTCAATTCAGCTCTTCAGCGTCTATGTAAAATCAAGCATTCACAAGATGAAGGAATTCGAGATTATAATTAATGAGGCCAAGAAAGGGATGGGGTTTGTCCCCAATAGCCTCTATGGCATGGGCAAAAAGCCCAACATCCTCGGCTCTTTTGCCATGCTCATGGCCAATGTGCAAGGTTTCTCCGCTACACAAACTTCTGCTTGGACGGGACTCAAACTCATGTTTAAAAACTTAAAATGGACACTAAAGGCTAAGCGAGAAAGTCATTTGGAAGTGCCTACCTATCTCAAAAACCTGATTGCGCACGTGGCTAGTAATGCGGCAGGCTGTAGATACTGTCAAGCTCATACAGCGCATACCGCTCATAGAAATGGAGTAGCTGTAGAAAAGTTACAGCATATCTGGGAGTTCGAAACATCAGATCTATTCTCTGAAAAAGAAAGAGCTGCCCTACGCTTTGCCTTAGCAGCGGGAAGCACGCCCAATCAAGTAACTCCAGCACACCATGCAGATTTAAAGAAACATTTCAGCGAGCAGCAAATTGTGGAGGTAGTAGCTACCATCGCCATTTTTGGGTTTTTGAATCGTTGGAACGATTCCATGGCTACTCAATTAGAAGAGGAGCCACTAAACTTCGCACAGCAGCATCTTTCGAAAAACTGGGAGGCCGGTAAACATATATCCTCAGGGCAGTAATTGCCTTTAATTTCACTTATATTTTCCAAAATAAAGAGGAGAGAATTTGATCAAGAACTTCGACGAAGCTGTACCTTGAAGAATCAAAACGAAAAGGGGAACTACCATTGAAAATAGGAAGCTTTCCAAGTCTGAAATAACCAACTTATGTCTACAAACAAGGTTCTCAATTTTGCCATCGTTGGAACTGGCGCGGTGGCCATTCATCATTTCAAGAGTATCCAAGAACTTCCAAATGCTCGACTGGTAGCTGTATGTAGCTCCACCCCCGAACGTGCCCGCGCTGCTGAGGAAAAATTCGGGGTACCCGCTTACGCTGCCTTTGAGCAGTTGCTAGAACGCAAAGACATTGATGTCGTCTGTATTTGTACGGCAAGTGGCAATCACCTTGAGCCCACCTTGTTGGCAGCAGCCAAGGGGATACATGTAATCACAGAGAAGCCTTTGGAAGTTAGCCTAGAACGTGCGGACCAGATGATAGCGGCTTGTGAGCAAGCAGGTGTAAAATTGGCCTGCATTTTCCAAAATCGATTCAAACCTGATTTCCAGAAGGTGCAACAGGCCGTCCGGGAGGGTGTGTTAGGGAAGCTTACCTTGGGCAATGCCTATATCAAGTGGTTCCGTAGTGAATCTTACTATACCTCCAGCGATTGGAAGGGGACACTTGCCGGAGATGGCGGTGCTGCCTTGATCAACCAAGGTATTCATACCATTGATCTCCTACTTGCCATTTTTGGCGAAGCAAAGACCGTCTATGGGAAGGTACAGACAGTGAAGCATAAGATTGAAGGCGAAGACCTGGGCGTCGCTTTGTTACAATTTGAGAACGGAGCTTTGGGTACCATCGAAGGCAGCACTGCCATCTACCCAGGGTTTCCAGAGCGCCTAGAGATTTATGGCCAAAAAGGGTCGATCATATTGGAAGGAGGAACTATTAAGGATTGGCATGTTGAAGGTCAAGAAACGCAAAAGGCAGGTGCTGCCGCGGAAACAGGATCCGGAGCATCCGATCCCAACGCTATTGGGCATCAGGCGCATAAGGCGCAAATAGCAGATATGATTGAAGCGGTATTGACAGACCGTGAACCAGCTGTAAATGGAAAGGAGGCGAGAAGATCTTTGGCTGTTATTAAGGGGATTTATGCATCTTCCGCAGCGGGAGGCGAGATCAAGTTGAGCTAAAAATATAGCTGTACGTAGTTTGAAACTACGTACAGCTATATTTTTACTTACCGCCGCCGCCTCGTTTGGCAGTCATATCCATCACATTTCCTTCTACATCGACACCACCTTTGAATGCATCTCCAGTGAATTCTCCACTAATATTGCAATCAAATCCTTCTGCGTAAACCGAACAGGTCAATTTATTGCCGTCGATCTTTAGATTCTTAAGCGGGGACTTATTGTCTCCTACCTCTATATGGCCTACATATTTTCCTTCTTCCATTTTCAATTTCATCACACCTCTGTAGTCACCTTCAGGTGTAAGTACTTCATATTCCCAGCTGCCAGTGTAATCACCTTTAGCTGCTGATTGTCCATGTAGAGCTACGCCTCCTAGCACTAGGCACAGGGTCATTAGTAGTGTTTTCATTTTACCTATTTTTTTGTTTTGAAGTGATTAATTCTCATAATTAAGGAGATGTAGTTGTCGGAAACAACTACGGCTTTAAAAGTAGTAAAAAAAATGCCGCTGCGCCACTTTGTTTCTACCTAATAATGTCTGATCCTATCATCAGCGGGGTGTATAGGTACATTGACAAACTGGTATCTAATTGAGCGGGGATGCAGCAGGAGAATCTTGCACCAACATTAGAGCTTGTACGTAATCAGTGGTGACCCCTTCAGATAATTTAAGGCTTGTTGAAGGCCAAATTAGTTGTTCCATGAAGGGAGAAGTAGCTTGGTCTAAGCGAAACAGGGTAAATTCTTGATTGGTTAGCTTTTTGAAATCCGAAACGTAATTCAGGTTAGTAAAATCAACCTGCCGATAGGGGTTCTTCAATAGCGTTTGACAATCGTGATAGAGGTACAAAATTGAATAAACTCCATTCTGTAAGGGTGAATTTTCATCCTTGTCTAAGCGCTCTGCTAACCAAGAAACCCCTTCGATATCTCTTTGATAGATATGATTTGCGCCCCATTGTCCATAGCTATTTCCTTTAGAAAACAAATCTCTTTCCCGAAGTAAATTCTGGTAGATCAGCGCTTCCCGCTTGGTAGAAAAAGCATCGTCAAAACGAGCTTCGTGGGTGTCGATCACTAACTGATTAACAATTTGAAACTGTTGGTAATTGTCCCCTAAGTATGTCCTCATTTCCTCCGATCGGCTAATGAAAAAGTTCTTAAGTTCCGTTGCCAAATCATACAATTTTACATAGTTGTCATTCTGCTCAGTTACCTGTTGTTGCAAGGAAGTGATCGCCGCAGATAAAAAAGAAGGAGGAGCCTGAATTGGAAGTAGATCTTGCATCATCCAAGCTGCATTCCGAGCCTGATGTTCCACCTCTATGCCAATAACACTAAATCGTTGGTTTTGCGGCAGTGATTGATAAAAGGTCCTCACCTCTTGCCAGTGACTTTTTGCATCTGCTGTCCAGGTAAATGTACCCTGCAAAGGGGCAAAAAGTCTATCTAAAATGGTTTCGTCACCGTTTTCCAGGTATTGGCGTAGGAAATAGCAAAAACTATAAGGAAGCTCAGGCACGTAGTAATCCAGCCAATTCTCTTCCACCAAAAACTGCAACATCATGAATTCCAACTCATAGTTGAAGGCCACGCCATGCGACTCCCCAGTAAAAAGGAATTGATGATCCTGCAAAACATCAGTTAGATGGGAAAGCTGCATAGGATTAGCAAGGGAAACGGCTTGTGCTTCGGCATCTAAATAAGCGAAGGCTTCGCTAGGCATATCCTGATTAGGGCCATTATTCTTACGGCAAGACAGTAAGCTCAAGAAGAGAATGGGCAATAGGTAATGGTGTAAACGGGCTTTCATTTCATAGCAATTAATCCTGAGCTGATTCTAGGGTATTCATCCCAAAAGACCTCTTCTAGATCCCTAACAAAAATGAGACGGCACGGCTTTAAGGATGGTCCTTCTATCATTCAAGAAGTAGTAGTCAGTTGAACCACTACAATAAAACGGTTTGAGGGGTAAAAAGGATGGCCAAAGGTTTCACTTTAACAAATGATCTTGGTCATCTTTCCCTCAGGCTACACGGCCGAAGCGTAACACAACCAAATACGGCTTCATTGCATCTTTCAACTAGTGAGAAGCAAATGAAGTGCACTCATCAGGCTTCAATGTAAACACATTTTAAAAACCTTTTAGAAAGCCAATCAATAAAAGTTAGAACTGGTCTGTATCTTTTTGAAAGAATTACATTATTACGATATACCCACTGTTACAAATTCCCTATCAAATCTCGACAACTCTGAACAGGAAGTACATAAAAGCGCTGTGCTGAAGGCCCCGTCGATTCTTACTTCCTGCCAATATGAACTGAATAGCTAAGCTTATCGCTGCTCATAGAAATTAAACGTGCAAACTAAATTTCATTATGACAATTCAATACCAACCCTCCACACGCTTTTCTGGTTTGTTTAAGTTGATAAGCAACACCAGATGGGCCACCCTTATTTTAATTGCCGGATTAGTGAGCCTTAGTTCCTGCGGAAATGATTCTACTCCCGCCGACGAGGTACAAGAAGATCAAAGTTCTGTCGAAGCAGAAACGGCGAGCTTTGTTCGCACTGCCGCTAATCGCCCCTTTACCTTTGAGGAAGACTTAGTAGGCGAGACCTTCACGATTGAAGATCCCGCTCAGGCCACTAGCTTTACCACGCAATCTGGTACAAGTTTGAATATCCCTGCCAACGCTATAATAAATGCTGATGGTGAGCTGGTAAATGGTCCGGTCACCATACGATATCGGGAGTTTAATACCGTAGCTGATATCATTTCTTCCGGAATCCCAATGACCGTTAAAGGTGAGGGAGAGGAAGTTGAATGGATGCAAACGGCTGGAATGTTTGAAATCCGCGGCTT
>CAJXPD010000199.1 GCA_913057785.1 uncultured Lewinella sp.
TTCGTCGCTTTCGCGAAAGAAAAGGATGCCAAAGTCGTAAAGATCAATGGTGAGGGTAACCTCTGGATGCTTTTGTAAGGCTTTCCAAGCTGTCATCATTTCCGCAGACCAATAGATATCCGCCACTACAAAGGCACTTTCCTTACCTAAGAACGGTAGACAGGCTTCAAAGTAACGAAGCGTTGGCTCATGGCGATGATCACCGTCCAGGTATACATAGTCAAGCTGGGGAAGGGTAGGGAGTAACTTGGGCAATACCGCATCAAAGCTTCCTTGATGAGTTTCTATGTTCTTGTATTTCAAGCCTTGCAGGTGGCCTTTGGCTAATTCAGCGATGGCCGGAGAGCCCTCTATGGTTAGAAAGCGGGCATCTTGAGCAGCAGCGGCTTGATAGACAGCAGATAGGCCCAGGCAGGTCCCCATCTCTAAGAGCGTAGCAGGCTTAAGGAAGTTTACCAAACGAAAAAGCAGTTGACCATTCCCCTCATCTACAGCTGCGCTCCTCCCCAGAGCAGAAACCCGGATCTGATTGTCTGTCAAGACTTGAGAGCCTGCTCCAAATTCGCTCTGCGGAATCAACTGGTGATTCTGGTAGATGTAATCTCTCAGTCCAGCTGCATCTGAAAAGGCATAGAACCAGCGGGTATCATCGAATAAGGCCTTTCCCAGACTTAGAACAAAGGGGTGGCGGACACGGCCTAAGCTAACAGCCTTCCTGTAGAAGATCAGCCACCGTTGCAGAAGTTGCCATCGAACCGCCAGTTGATTTGCCATAGATTCCTTCTTTGCGGGCGCAAGATAAGAGAACTTGATCGCACTACAGCTAAAGTTTAACCCCAGTCTTCGGCCCAGCATCAAAAAGAAGGTCTCGTAATGAAAACCATATGCTGAAAAAGCCTATATTTCGCATTGAAACCAATGGAAAGCCATGTCCTTATTCAAACTAAGGGGTAATTTAACCAAAACCCAGAACCTCGTCCTAGGAATAGTTGGTCTTGTCATCCTTGTTGCTGTCTGGTGGATCCTGGCGGAAGTCAATGCCGAGCAGCGAGCAGTGATCGACGATTATGAGACCCATCTACCTTCTTCGATTTTGCAAGATTCTACCGTCCAGCAGATTGATCGCGATTCCTTGGCCCGAGCGGATTCTATTAAGCTGGCTAATGCTACGGAATTTGAAAAGGTATATCCTATTCTCCCTCCACCTAATCACGTAGTGGCCGCCTTCCCAGATCTCTTCCAAGAGGATCGTCTGATTTATAATTCCAAGCTATCTATTTGGAGGAACTTGCAAGGTTATTTCTGGGCCATCCTGATCTCGGTAGTAGTTGGATTCGTTATCGGTCTAATTCCACTTTTTAGGGGCTTATTTAGTAAACAGGTGGATGCCCTTAGGTATCTTCCCCTTACTGCCTTGACTGGCCTGTTTATCATCTGGTTTGGAATTGATGATAAGATGAAGATTGCCTTCTTGGCCTTTGGTATCTTGGTGTACATGTTGCCGGTTGTGGTGCAGCGGATAGATGAAGTGAAGGATGTCTATTTAAAGACTGTTTTTACCCTGGGTGCTACGGATTGGCAAACGATAAGGTCTGTCTATTTCCCTTCGGTATTCTCAAAGTTAATGGATGATATCCGAGTCTTGACAGCTATTTCATGGACTTATATCATCATTGCTGAATTATTGAATCGACAAGGTGGGCTAGGGGCATTGATTTATGTGAAAGCGAGACAGGGTCAGTTGGAAAAGGTATTTGCGATACTTATTGTGATCATCCTGATCGGATTCTTACAAGATCGCATTTTCGTATATATGGATCGGCGTCTATTTCCGCACAAATACGCTAAAAAGCGAATTAATGGGATCAAGGAAGTGGAATATGGCTTAATGGCTATTCTAATGGCTATCACACTAGCCATCATAGTGCCTGCGATCATCCCTTCTACGATCGGGGTGATGGGTAATTTGGCTACCATACTGGCGATTACTGGTTTAGTAATTAGTCTGTATGGTGAGTATCGCCTGCGGAGAGCCTCAGTTGAGGCAGCATAGTGAATCCCATTCCAAATGTTGTAAAACAGAACACAAATGAGCTTATTTCCAGATACGGAGAATCCGAACATAATAGAATTAAAGCAGATTGATCAAAGTTACGATGGTGGTGAGAGCTTCATCATCCAAGGCTTGGACTTTATGGTGGAAGACAAGCCGGCTCAAGGGCAATTCGTCGTAATCCTTGGCATGTCTGGTAGTGGCAAATCTACCTTGCTACGCTACATTGCGGGTTTGCAAAAGCCGACAGCCGGAGAAGTTCTAATCCATGGTAAACCCATCGATGATACCAAACGGGTGGGTATGGTATTCCAGCAGTATTCTTCCTTGCCCTGGATGACGGTTTTGGAAAATGTATCCTTGGCTCTGAAGTTCCAAGGCATTGAAGAAAAGGAGAGAAAGGAGAAGGCCATGGAAATGATCGAGATGGTAGGTCTTCTAGGACATGAGGATAAATTTGCCCAGTATCCTACCTTGTCTGGGGGGCAACTACAACGAGTGGCTATAGCCAGGAGCTTATTGGCAAACCCTGAGGTGCTATTGATGGATGAGCCTTTCGGTGCACTAGATATTAATACTCGATTGCAGATGCAGGATATGCTAGCCAAAATTTGGCTTAAGTTCCACCCAACCGTGATCTTTGTAACGCATGATATAGCGGAGGCGGTTTATTTAGGAGATGATATCTATATTCTCAAATCTCAGCCTTCCCGAATCGTTGAACACATCCATGTAGACTTACCCTTCCATCGTACGAAGGAAACCAAAAGGGATCCACACTTTGTGGAACTGGTACATATGGTGGAGGATAAAATGATTGATGTAGCAAAGTTGGGTTAGAAGAAAGAAAATAGGAAGTAAGCTTACTACAGCTTACTTCCTATGGTCTTTATGATAGACTTGTTTTACTTTCTATTAGTCCGTTCTACAACCACTACGTCTTCTACCAGATCGACCTCGACTTCCCACTAGTCCATTGTCAATAAAGTTGTAGGAAACGGTAAGTCCAAGGATAAAATAAGTATCTGTAGTCTTACCATCACCACGCTGCGTGCCTGTTGGTACAATCACGGGATCAGAACCCAATAACTCGCCTTGTCGATTGGCCAAAGCAGCGGTAAGCTCACCTCGGGCAGCCAACAGTTCATCATATGATACGTAGGTAGTACTTACATCATCAATATAGTCGGTGAAAGTTTTGCGGATACCCAATTCGATACCAAGATTCCAATGATCATTCAATGCATACTTCAGACCAAATCCAAAAGGAATGGCAAACTGTTGCGTTTGGTAGGCTTCCGGGCGATCGGGTAAGCCTTGCCCTTCCGTTCCTAGTGGCTGTAAGGCAACCAATTCACCTTGGTATTCTGCTTTTGGGTTAAAGGAGAAAAACGCTATTCCCCCAAAGAGATAAGGTGAAAAAGGATTTGCCAGATTATAGGGCTGGTAACGCAAAATATTGAATTCCCCAATTAATGCGGCTTCATATATATCTGTTTGAAAATGCAGATTTCTATCTCTGAAAACACCTACGGGAGCATTGGCATCTGCACCGGAAAGCGAGGTGTAATTGATGCCCAGTCTTACGCTGAGGAAATCATTTGCATTATAACGACCAAAAACACCTCCTGCAAAGTGAGTTTGCCCAAGATAGACCGTGGAGGAATTATTGGACAGATCCCCCTGATAGTTGCCGCCACCGCCTAGGACGCCTACTTCAAAATATTGAGCAGTCAAGGCTGTATGCAGGAAAAACAAAGCCAAAAATGGAAAAAGAGATTTCATAATGTATTAAAATTGAGACCTTATAAGAAGTTGAATTCAGAATTACAGGGTCCCGATGGCATGAGTTGAGCCATGCCAATGGGGTAGGGTATCTCGAAGGGTTCAGTAACAAACCTTAAAAATCCCCAAAATATCTAGATAATCGTAATTTTAATCGGGAAAAATCATCCATCTAGATGAAAGTTCACGGTAAAGCATCATCTACAACAACTTCTTAGCCACAATATCCGTTTTGAATAATGCTCGCTGTTTTTGTCTAATCTGTTGCAGGGATTAGTATTTTCGCCGACGAAAAGTCCAGCAATTGCCAAAACTCGTACGTTTGTTTAAAAAAGCAAGATAATTCAGCTTTGGCTGGGTGGATGTCTTTTATTTAGAACACGCTTTAGAGACAATCTATATCATCACCTTTCATTCTCCATCCTAAATGTCTTTGGCAAAGGCCAGATCAGGAAAGTGAGGGTTTCAAACTATTTAATTCAGAAAAAAAATCAAAATGAAGATTCAGCAGTTAATTGCTTTTCTATTCTCCAGTTTGCTAGTGATAGCAGGTAATGCGCAGGAAGAACTTCCAACAAACTGGCCACACTTGGATGCAAAGACCGATGGCTATCCAGGTATGAGTACCCAAAGAACCTACAAAGAACTCTTGAAAGGAAGAACATCACAAACGATCGTAGTGGCTGTCATTGATTCAGGAGTTGATAAAGATCACGAAGACCTTAAATCCGTCATGTGGGTGAATGAGGATGAGATCCCAGGTAACGGAATTGATGATGATAATAATGGATACATCGATGATATTCACGGGTGGAATTTTATCGGTGGTAAAAATGGGAAAAACTTAGCCCACGAGAATTTGGAGATGACGCGGCTATACACTTTGTACAAGAAGAAGTACGAAGGGAAGGATAAGGCTGGCCTTTCAAAGAAAGAAAAAGAAGAATTCGACCAATACGAAGAATTTGGAAAAATCATCGAAAAGAAAAAGGAAGAGTTGGCTCCTCAAGTGATGCTATATGGTGCTACTTTGGAAGCCTTTACGGCCTTAGCACAGGCCATCGGAAAATCTCCTGACGATATCACGCTTTCAGATGTAAAGAACTTCAAGACCAAGGATGAAATGCTATCCAGGGTAGGTGAAGCCGTAGTTGGATTTGTAGAGCAAGGACAGGATTTCGGTAGCATCTACGCAGAAGTTGAAGAAATTTATGACTACTACTATGGACAAGTCAACTACTACTATAACCCTGAATTTAGCCCGAGAGATATTGTGGGAGATGATGTAAATAACCCACGTGAACAGTTTTATGGGAATAATGATGTGAAGGGACCTGATAGCGAGCACGGAACTCACGTTGCAGGTATTATCGCAGCAGCGCGCGGTAATGACATTGGAATGGATGGCGTGGCAGATAATGTTCGAATTATGTCTATTCGTACTGTTCCTTCAGGTGATGAGCGAGACAAGGATGTAGCAAATGCTATTAGATATGCGGTTGATAACGGGGCAGCAGTGATCAACATGAGTTTCGGCAAAGGTGAATCTCCGAATAAGGAAGTTGTCGATGAAGCCGTGAAGTATGCCTTGAAGAATGATGTATTGCTAGTACATGGATCAGGGAACGATGCAAAAGAAGTAACCTTTGCTAATAACTTCCCAAACGACCGATTTGATAAGAAAGGACTGTTTGCTCCTAGATATGCTAAGAATTGGTTGGAAGTGGGCGCGAGTACCTTCTCTGAGGACGAAAACTTGGTGGCTTCCTTCTCCAATTACAGTGCAGATAAAGTTGATGTTTTTGCGCCAGGAGTTGAAATCTACTCAACGGTTCCTGATGACAAATACAAGAACCTACAGGGAACTAGTATGGCTTCCCCTTACGTAGCGGGTCTAGCGGCTTTACTTCGTTCTTACTTCCCAACCCTGACAGCAGCACAGGTGAAGTCCATTATCATGGAGTCTTCTAGCAAACAAAAATACCGAGTCATAAATCCAGAGAATGGAGATTCGGTACCCTTTACGGATATGTGTGTAACCGGAGGATTGGTGAATACCTATGATGCAGTAAAACAAGCCATGGCTACTAAAGGTAAACGCAAGTTTGTAGGCTTTGGTAAGGGGAAGAAGAAAGGTAAGAAAGGAGATAAAGACCGTGCCTAAGAGATATCTTTATCTTTGAAATACATAAAGAAGGCGGCAAGTACATCGGTACTTGCCGCCTTCTTTATGTAAGCTAATTTGGATAGTTGCTAGAACTTTGGACAAAGTACCGTTTCATCATCATATTCACCCAGATAGGCGATAGAGATCTCAAACGCTCCTTGCCCTCTTCTCGATTGATTGAGATCATTGATGTTGGCATCATAGCTCAAACCCAATAGGAAGTTATTCAACTCCAGTCCCACCATGCCAACTACTGAATCCATGAAGAATACATCTAATTCATTCTTGACGGGACGTACCCAGCTGCCAAGATGTATGGCGACTCCCTTCACATCATCCACCAAAAACCGGAAATTCGTCCCTGCATTGATAGCCAGGTGAGGACCTTGACTATATATTACGGCTCTCGGGAGCATCTGAACATTTGGCCCCATGGGAATTTGAAAAGTCACATGACCCACATATTTTGCTGCTAGGCGATCCTCCGGAAATTTATCAGGGTTATCATTATCATAGAAAAAACTAATCTGGGGCTCTAGGATATGATGCATGCTGGCGCCGATGAAGAAGCCAACTTTATCCGCTGGCGCATAAGCATAATTGATTCCTACATTGAAATCGGAATGCGCAAAATTATTCTCGGGTAGGATTTCGTCAGTTCCATTGGTGTACCCGTTGTCCCCATTGAATTGATCTCCAAAATTAATATTACCGTAGTTGATGTTACGTTGGGCCAGCCCCACCTGTCCGCCTATGCTTAAGAACTGATTGTTCTGGTCACTTAGTGATTTATGGAATGCCCCTGAAAGGAAGATTTGGTTATTGGAATAACCGATAAAAGGGACTTTGTCACTATGAAATATGACACCTACTCCAAACGAATCATCCAGTTTTTTTCGATATGGACTCATGCGAAACCGAAAGTCGATGGCCCCCGAATACGTGACATATGGATTCTGTAAAACGTTCTTCCATTGGTCTCTATATATGACAGAAAATCTATATTTTCCCTGGAGTGAGCCGGTTAAGGCAGGGTTGAGACTGATAGGGGAAGCGTAGAACTGAGTGAAATGTTGATCTTGAGCTGGAAGGCAATAAGCAAAGCCTAGTAACAGGAGGAATAGTAAAATTTTTCTACTCATAGGATTATGATATTCTTGCGAGCACCAAAGGTAAGGTTTATTTTATTCAACTTGCTGATCAGGTTCTCTTTTTAAGGATCGGCAAGATATTTTTGAACAAGTTCATTTACAAAGCAACGGACTTTTTCCAATATTTATTATTTTTGATAAAGTACTCTTCGTCTGCTATCGACAATTACACATAGGAAAGGCAAAAGCTTTTGAGAAATCTTTCTCTACTTTTGGTCAGTCGATTAGAGATAAGTACGGTCCTGGATTCTAGCAAATGCTATCTATAGCCTAAGTCAGGGATCAGCGCAAGATCAAAAACAGCAATGTACATGACACATGGAATCTGTCCACTAAGTACGGTCGCTATTCGGAATTCGGCCTCCCAAAAGAGTGAGATGATCTCTCAGTTGCTCTATGGAGAGTTGGTGGAAGTCCTAGAAAAGAAAGGTCGGCAATGGGTCAAGGTTCGCTGTGCGCATGACAACTTAGTAGGCTGGGTGGCTACGAACCAGTTAGAGTGGATAACTCCTTCCGAATTTGAGGCTTATCAGGATAATTTTGCTTTTGTATTGGATGTATTTCAGGCATTAGCCACGGGAGAAGCCTTTCTCCCTTTGACTATAGGTGCACGTTTGCCTAATTTCGATGGATTACACTTTGCGATTGGGGAGAAGACCTTCAATTTTCCCGGTCAAGCCGTATTCCCCAGAGATTTGGGACAAGGGTCCGAAATAATTCTGAAGATTGCACGCAAATTTCTTAATGCACCCTACCTGTGGGGAGGAAGATCGCCTTTTGGGGTTGATGGACCGGGACTAATCCAGGTCGTGTTTGGGATTGCGGGTTATCCCTTGCCAAGAGAAGCTTCCCAACAAGTGGAGAAAGGAGAAAATGTGGATTTTGCGGAACAAGCTAAACCCGGAGACCTCGCCTTTTTTGAAAATCAAAAAGGCAGAATCACACACACGGGCATCGTGTTGCCAGAAGGAAAGATTATACACGTGCATGGCAAGGTACGCATCGATAAACTAGATCATTACGGTATATTCAGCAAGGATAAAGGCGGATACACTCACCGGCTTCGTATCATTAAGCGTCTGATAGAACCTACCAAAGCTAATCCTCAGAGAGAAACGGCGAAAAACGAAGAGACTGTAAATCAACAGATCCCACTCTTCTAATGATGCTCGTCACTGTAGAGCTAAGCTGCTTTCAACAACGATTAGGAATTCGAAAGACTACATCATTCTATTTTTTTTAGGATTGCTCATACTATCTGTGAGGGTTTTGTAAATTTGCCGCCACTTGGCAAAAGCCGGTCTAGATCCTAAAAGATTTTTAAGATTGACTTGACTGCCAGCGAGCTTTGAAATTTGATCCAAACCGAACAACTATAACCTGACTGACCTGTATTTATAAAGACGAGTTCAGTGAGTATTCCCAAAAACAATCGATTAGAAACAGAAAACTATGAGGAAGAGCATACTATCAGCTACCAATAAGGCCTCGATCTTTTCCTTTTTAATAATAGGCCTCTTGGTTTTGCTGGCGAGTTGCGGCGACAACACTACACCAGCTAGCGAAGAACCGGCGACACAAGAAACCAAAGAACCAACTTTACTTACGTTTAAGTTGGATACCTTGAGCGAGCAATCACCAAATTGCCAGACGGACTCCAGTAATTGCGCTAAGGTGAATCTGGTATTTCCGTATGCTGAACGTGGACCTACAGCTATGTGTGTAGCATTTAATCGGCTCCAGTTGAAATTCTTACGGTCTTCATTGGCGGATGTGAATGGAGAAGAGGAGGGAGGTAGCGTAGAGGAGATCATGAATCAATTTTTGGAAGATTACAAAGAGTTGCATGGAGAAGACTTACCTTTTTCAATGCCTTGGAGCTTGGAAACAGAAGGGCAAGTGCTTTATCAAAACGATAAATTGGTTTCCGTTCAATTATTTCAGTATTCCTATACAGGCGGAGCACATCCAAATACCTATAGTACCGTTTGGATGTTCAATAAATCCAATAATGAGCCGATTGAATGGCAGGATTTAGGAGTGAGGAGAGATACCTTGGAGGTGATTGCTGAAAAAGCCTTTAGAAAGGCCGCAGAAATCCCTCTTAACCAAAGCTTGGAGGAAGCTGGTTTTTTCGAAGGGGAAGAATTTTCCTTGCCACAAAACTATGGCTTGGTGAAGGAGGGTTTACTACTTTATTACAATACCTATGAAATTGCACCTTACGTATTCGGACCCACAGAAGTGATTATACCTTGGTCCGATCTTAAGGTGGTATTTGAAACAGATCAATGGCTATAAAATCAAGAAAAATGAAGTTTTTTTGGACAGTTTTATGTGCATGCCTACTAGTGGCTTGCCAAAGTTCCGACAGTACAGAAGGAGGGAATGGCACCACGGTGAAAAAAGGAGCAGGAGTACCGCAAGGAGAAGCAAAAGAAGTATTGCCTGTTACAGAAATTGATGGTAGTTACGAATTGGTAAGTGCCGAATTGGATGGAAAGGAAATAAAGTTGCGCGGCGAGAAGAAAATGACTTTTTCCCTTGAACGGGGAAAGCTGAATGGCAAATCGCTTTGCAATGGTTACAGTGCGGGCTACGCCTTGGGCGAAAACAATACCTTAACCTTGTCGGAGTTTACCAAGGGGCGTAGAATTTGCGCTGGTAAGATGGGCAAAGAAGATAACTTGTTGAGCCTACTTGAGAATGCTGGATCCTACGAATTGCTAGGTGCCACGGCCTTAAAGGTCAACTCAGAAAAAGGAAATTTAGTACTACGGAAATTACTATAAAGAAACTAGGGAGGTGGTGCCGGAAAGGGTACCATCTCCCCTGCTATCAATGTTCCGGTTTGATCGTATACTCAGCAGCCAACCTGAGGATATTTTGCCCACCGATCTAGTGGTGCTGAGCCACCTAGGAAGTACCCATCCTTGCTACTTCAGATAGGCCTTAACTACCGTTCACCGCACTTTTCCTTGAGTTATCAGACCTTTCTAAAGTGGCTTACTCATAAATCTTTGGTCCTTTTCGAGGTATACTTTCCAATTATAGGATAATAGAGGATTGACTAAGTCTTCTGCTTGGATAGAATAACTTGTATTCGAAGCGAACCTTTGCATGGACCTTCCGTAGTACAGGCTAATATCACTTAACTTATGGAAAAGGCTAAAGGGGAGCTGGTAGCCATTCCCTGTTATCTAAACCTTAATTTCAAACGGAATGTAGGGACATTTCTTCCGATTCTCGTTGATATATTACATTTTTACGCCCTTAAATAATTTTCTCGCCATGTTAAGCAAACAGATTCCTACCACTACAGCTGCCTGGAGCGCATTACAAGAACACTTTTCTGCCATTGGTGCGACTGAGATGAAGTCACTTTTTGCAGAAGACCCCTCTCGCTTTGAGACTTTTTCTATCCAGTTTGAGGATCTTCTACTTGATTATTCCAAAAACCGCATCACCCAGGAAACGCTGGATCTATTGATCCAATTGGCTAAGGAAACCGGCCTCTCAGTCAATATCGCTGCTCTCTTTGCAGGTGATAGGATAAATGAGACGGAAAACCGAGCCGTTTACCACATGGCTTTGCGACATCAAGGGGAAGAGGCGATGGAAGTGGATGGAAAAGATGTAATGTCAGCAGTGCGCAAAGTGCTGGACAAGATGAAGGGGTTTACCAAACAATTGCATGGCGGAGGGTGGAAAGGATACTCCGGTAAAGCCATCACAGATATCGTCAATATCGGTATTGGAGGGTCTGATCTAGGAGCGGTAATGGTTACCGAAGCGCTGAAGCCTTATTGGGTTGAGGGAATACAGGCACATTTCGTTTCTAATGTCGATGGAACCGATATAGCGGAAACGCTAAAAGGGCTAGACCCGGCCAGCACCTTATTCATCATCAGTTCAAAAACGTTTACGACGCAAGAAACCATGACGAATGCGCATACGGCAAGGGCTTGGTTTCTAGATACTGCTGAAAAAGAAGAATTTGTAGCTCAACACTTCGTGGCTGTTTCAACCAATGCTCAAGGGGTCCAAGCCTTTGGGATTGCCGCAGATAACATGTTCGAATTTTGGGATTGGGTTGGTGGTCGTTATTCCTTAAGTTCTGCCATTGGTTTGTCCATAGCTTGCACTGTCGGATTTGACAACTTCAAGGAATTGCTTAGTGGCTTATACGCCATGGACCAACATTTTAAGAATGCTCCCTTAGAGGAAAATATTCCGGTTCTCTTGGCCCTGATTGGGATTTGGTACAACAACTTCTTTGGGGCAGAAACGGAGGCTATCTTACCCTATGATCAATATCTACATCGATTCCCAGCCTACTTTCAGCAAGGTAACATGGAGAGTAATGGGAAATATGTGGATCGGAATGGTAATAAAGTCTCTTACCAGACAGGTCCCATCATCTGGGGAGAACCCGGAACGAATGGACAGCATGCTTTTTACCAATTGATACATCAAGGAACGAAACTGATTCCTTGTGATTTTATCGCTTCAGCCAATAGCCACAATGCGATGGGTGAACACCATCCCATCCTTTTATCTAACTTCTTTGCGCAGACAGAAGCTTTGATGAAAGGAAAAACGGCTGATGAAGTGCGGAAAGAATTAGAAGCTGCTGGGAAATCTGAAGCCGAAATCGAAAAATTACTTCCCTTCAAGGTATTTGAGGGCAATAAGCCTACAAATTCCATCTTGTTAAAGCGTTTGACTCCTCATACCCTTGGTCTCCTGATTGCCATGTACGAGCATAAAATTTTTGTACAGGGCGCCATTTGGAATATTTATAGCTTTGATCAGTGGGGTGTTGAATTGGGTAAGCAGTTGGCCAAAGGGATTCTGCCGGAGTTGGCCGGGGAGGAATCGATCAGCAGTCATGATGCATCAACCAACGGCTTGATCAATGCCTATAAGCGGATGCGAGATTAAGGTTTAGAGTCTCCGTAAAGCCTTCTTCCGATCTTCATCAAGTATTTCCTCACCACTTGAAACCTTCTGCCTCTTGGGATAAGGCCAGATATTTCCCTAAATTTTTAGAAAAAATGTGAGGATGACCCAACCCTTCTAGGTAGGTGGGCTGTCTTACCAGGCAGTAAGAAAGCTTACAATTGGAGTTATAGTTGTTTAGATTCCATTTTAGGGCAAACATAGATTTTGCAAGCCCGTCTGCATTTACTTAAATTGCTGGACAGACTTGAATCACCCGAATGTTTGGAAACTATCTAGCTATGAAATTTTATCAACTATTGCTCCTCATTTTATTTGGTAGTAGTACCCTTTACAGCCAAGGCCAAGATTCCCTAGACGTGATCTATCTGAAAAATGGCATGATCATGGAGGGCTTAGTTACTAACTTCAAGGAAGATCGTTCCTTAAAGTTGGGCTTGCCTGGTGGCGTGAAGATGGGGATTCGATTGGAGGATATCGATAGTATCAAATGGGTGAATGAATTGTCTAATTCCCAGATGATGGATACCCGGCAAGCCCTCAAGATGAGCAGGATTCAACTGCAGATGGAAAAAGGGGATCTTTCTATCCCACTGAAGGAAACGGTCTATCTTAATGATGGACAAGTTATCGTGGGTAGAATTGAATCCTACAAGAAGGGGGATCGACTAAAGATGTACGATCAGTCTGGCAATGAATTCCTCCTAGAGGATGCGGATATTCGGAGGATTGTCCAAGAGGTGGATCGAAATACACTAAAACGATATCTTCGTCAGCGGCGGAGAATGCTTCGCCCCTTTAATTATGCCTTCCGAGAAAAGGGAACCTATTATGAAATATCCTTGAGCACCTTCACCAGTGATACCGATATTGATGAACCGGACCAGACTGCTGTAGGATTGCATTTTGCAATGGGCAAACAATGGAATCGGAACTTTGGAACGGGCGTAGGCATTGGATTGGATGGCTACAATTCATTTGGCAGTGGAACCACTTTGCTGCCTCTATATGTCCAGGCCAGGGGATACTTTCAGAAAAAGTGGCAATCGCCCTTTTATTCACTGAATGCAGGTTATGCTTTTGCACTTGGAGGGGATACGGAGGCTTTTCAAATTGAAGCGGAAGGAGGATGGATGATTCATCCGGCGGTGGGATGGCGCTTTGGCGCTTCAGCGAGGAGTAATTTCACTCTTGACCTAGGAGTCAAATACCAAGATGCATACATCGAACGCATCTCCAATTTTAATGGAGATTTGGAAATTAGAGATATACTATACAGGCGCCTTACATTGCGTTTTGGGCTGGTGTTTTAAAGACCGAAGTCTAGCTGTTTATGTTTAAGAAAAAGGTATTGTCCGAAAAAGAATTAGTAGAGGCTTGTGTCGCCAATGACCGGCGAGCACAGGAAGAGCTGTTTCGTCGGTTCTTTCCTACTATGATGCGCATGTGCATGCGTTATGCAGATGATCGAGACGTGGCGATGGAGATCGTCAATACCGGTTTTCTCCGCGTTTTCAAGAAACTACACACCTTTTCTTTTTCTGGTTCGCTAGAAGGATGGATTCGAAGATTGGTATTTCATAGCCTCTCCGATCACTTTAAGAAGCAAACTAGATCGGTGCATTTTCTTTCTATTGAAGATCGAGACGCACCGCACGAATCAACGGCCCTTGACCAATTGTTTTGGGAAGATATAATCAAGTTAGTGGACTATTTACCGGCTGCGAGCAAAGAAGTATTCTGGCTATATGCGATTGAGGGCTATTCTCATGCAGAGATAGCTGAGCGCGTCAATATTAGCGTAGGTACGTCCAAGTGGCATTTGTCCAATGCTCGTAATAAATTGAAAAAACTAGTCCAACAAGTTAATAACCGAACAAATTATGCTGGATAACAGGAACAGCGGATTGGAGCCCAGCTTTATAGATCAGGCCTGGGAAGACATGCGAAGCCAACTGGATGAGGCGATGCCTGTCGAATCCAAGAAACGCCGTCCGGCCTTAGCTTGGTGGTGGTGGGCAGCTGCTCTGCTTTTACCCACCTTGATTGGAATTGGGTTATATCCGCGAGCTCAAGCACCTACTTTGCAAGCTTTACCAATTCCGGGAGTGGGAAAAGCCATTGCAAGTCCACAGAACATGCAGCAGCTCGATAGCCAAACCCCTATTGTAGAAAGTACCAATGTAACAAGCCATTCAGCTTCTAATTTGTCAAACCAAACCCCAGTTATATCGACAATAAACACTACACCTAATTCTCCAGTTTCCGTAGAATATAAAGTAGAATACAAGACAAAAGCTATAGCTGAGGGGGTTGATCATAAGCCTATTCTCAAAGATTCGCAAGTTGTAGCGGAGACTCCTAAAACTGCTACTGCAATAAAGGAACAAAAAACCACCATTCGCAAGTCCGAAAAGTTGGTAACCAATAGGCAATTACTGCCTCTGTTGGAGGAGCTTCCCACCGGTATTGCTGTTGATCTGCCGGGACGTGATATGTCCCTTGAAAAGGAGGTTGATGCTTCACCAATCAATAGTCGCTATACGATAGAGATGGGCACTTCCACCCGTAGCTTCTTGACGTTGGATGGATATTTCGTAGGTGTAAATAAGGAATGGCAAAAGCACAATAGTCGTTGGTCATTTGGGGTAGGGTTACATTATCGGCAACAAATGATTCCATTTGAAACTTCTAACCTGCTGAAGGTAAATGCTACTCGAACAAATACGGATCAGATGGATAGTCCGGTACTGGAGGAAACACTAAACAGCGGAGCTTTTACCGCAGTAGATTTCTCTTCTGGAGTGGCCAGGTTTGTTTCTGGAGACAGCTCGATAAATGTTCCACTAAACAGTTTGAATTTGATCCAGAGATTGCATTACATTGAAATACCAACCTATGCCAACTTCAGATTGGGTCGAAAGTGGGAAACTTTTGCTAGTGTTCGCTTCTCCTATTTGGCAAAGGCCTATCTAGATCATACCAATCGCCCGGTTTCCAGGGCTACGGAGGACTTTGCGAACCACAACGTGGGAAGTGGCAGCCAAGCAAATTACGCCAGCCAGTTGGCCTCCAATACAAGATTGGGCACCAATACGACCGACTTTCAGCGCTTTATGTTATCTGCTGCCATGGGGTTCACTTATTATCCGTCTTCTCATATTGGATGGCGTCTTCAATATAGCAGTACGCCTCTAAGTCTTTACAAGGTAGGCTCCATCAATACTAGGGATCATTGGTTGGGGACCTCTCTGATTTGGCGCTTTGGAGGTCGGTAATGCCGCTTTTTGAAATTCTTTTCCAATACCGAAGATCTTTACTATTCTATCCTCTTATTGGCCCGGTTTGTAGCATCTGAAGGCATCTAAAATCTATTTTCTTCGTTAAAATAGGAGTACCTTCACGGATGAACCTACTTACTATGAGAGTTATAACCCCCTCAATCCTGCTTATTCTTGCCATTTCCCTCTTCTGGGCTTGTGATCGACGTGTTGTTCAGGAACCCAGCTTGGATTTTGGCTATGAGTACTTTCCTTTGCACGTAGGCGATTTCTGGGAATATGAAGTAGATTCTTTTATCTATCGTCCTGGGCAAAATGGGGGCGTGGCTATTGATAGCATTCAATCCCAACTTCGGGAGATTGTAGTAGATACCTTTCGAGACAATGCCAATTTGCTCAACTTCATCGTGGAACAATATACACGCCGCTCTGAAAATGCCTCCTGGCAGATTAGGAATGTTTTGCGCCTAGCCAGAAATGAGGAACAGGCTTTCCGGGTGGAGGATAATTTGAGGTTTCTAAAGATGGTCTTTCCGCCAAAGGCTGACCGATCTTGGCCGGGGACCAATTACTTTGATGAGTTTACGGCAATTCCTGTAGCAGGGGGAGATATAGAAATGTTTAAAGGATGGGAATCCACCATACAGACCCGGGATGGGTTCTGGCAAGGGGGCGATCTGAGTTTTGAAGAAGTGTTGGAAATTGAGATTGCCGACTTTAATACCTTTATCGAGCGAAGAGAAGGGAAGGAGTATTATGCCAAGGGCGTGGGGTTGATTTCCAGAAGTCTTACTATTTTTGACACGCAATGCCAAATCTGCTGTGGAGGAGACTGTGGAGATAGACCGTGGGAAGAAAAGGCAGAATTGGGTTTTGTCATCGAACAGAGACTTATCAGATATAAAAATTAAGATGCTGCTACCACCTCTTCAGTGTGTTGGTCTTGCTCTGGCGGACAAGAGGAGGTAAAGCAGGGATTCAGATGCATATGGCCAATACCTCCTTGCAAGAAGTTGGAAAATTAGGTAAGACATTCGGCTTCGATGGAACCTTAAAGGTACGTTTGGAAAGCGCATTCTTGCCTCAATTGCGAGCAGCGGAAGTGGTGTTTATCGAAACTTCCGGAAACAATCTTCCCTATTTTCTAGAACAACTCACCGAAGATAGTCCTGCGACCATAAAGTTTGAAGACGTCAACTCTAAAGAAGAGGCACAACTTATAGCTGGGCAAAAAATATATCTGGAAGTGGCGGCGGAAGATGTCAAAGGTCCTTTAGGCATGACTGAAATCAGTCATTGGACAGACTTGATAGAATTTCGATTGGAAGACGAGAAGAAAGGGCCTATTGGTATCATCCAGGAAATCTATGAGCTTCCTCAGCAGTGGATGGCCAGCATCGACTATCAGGGAGAGGAAATCTTGATTCCGCTAAATGAAACCTTTGTGAAAGGTATCGATCCTTCCGATAAAGTAATTCTTACTGAACTGCCAGACGGCTTGCTAGAGCTTTGATTCATCCAATTTGGCACGGAGAAAACCTGCCAATACTTCCATCCCCATATCAAATCCGATGTTATTGTTGATGATTAAATCAGCTTCCTCTACATAGGGCTTAATGTACTTTTCAAAGGTTGGTAGTACATGATGCTCATACCGATATAATACATCATCCAATGGATAATTGCGTTCGACTCGATCTCGCTTGATGCGTCTGATTACTTTCAGATTTTCCTTCGCATGTAGAAATACCTTCAAGTCTAGTAACTGCTTTATCTTCTTGTAATGGAAAACGAAAAGCCCCTCAACAATCAAGATTGGAGCTGGATGGAAGGTTAGTACTTGTGGGTCTGCCTTTTCATTGTTAAAGGTGTATTCTAATCTTTCTACTACCTCTCCTGCAATGAGCCTTTGAATATCTTTATAAAATGACTTCTTATCAATTGACTTGGGACGGTCAAAATTCTTCACCCCATTATCATCGATTTCCTGCATATCCCGAGGGAAGTAGTAATCATCTTGGGAGATAACACAAATGTCGTCTTGCTCAAATCGCTCGCCCAGTTGACGAATAAAGGTTGTTTTACCAGACCCGCTTCCGCCGGTAATCCCAATAATCAGTGGTTTCATGTGCCAGTATTATGGCGCAAAAATAAAAATATTCTCCCCGAGTACGAATAATCGGTAGGACATCCTGCTTAAGATCTATTTAAAATGTTTTTAGAGTACCGACTGTACGGGTAGGTAGGACAAGGAAAAAGAAAAAGTTGTGCCTTCACCTGGAGTGGAATCGACGGAAATGGAACCACCATGGCGCTCCACCACCTTCTTGCAAATGGCCAATCCAATACCGGCACCTTGATAGCTTTTTCCCACGTGAGCCCTTTTGAAAACTTCAAAAATCTCTTCTTGTTGGACCTCAGGAATGCCGATGCCATTATCTTGGATCGAAAAATTCCACTGATCATCTCCCTCTGTGCACCTGATCTGTATATGTGGAGTGGTATTGGGTGCTACAAACTTAATCCCATTAGATATGAGGTTCTGGAAGAGTTGTACCAACTGGATTTTGTTTCCCACTATTTGTTGAGGGATGCCTTCTAAGCTTAGCTTAGCTCCAGAATCTTTGATCTTTTCCTGAAGATTGTAGCGTACCAAAGTCAAGATATCCTCAAAATCAATATCGACCATCCGGGAAGCCCCACGCCCAATTCTGGAATATTCAAGTAGACCTTGGATTAGTTGTTCCATTCTCAGCACACCGAGGTCTGCAAAAGCTAGGTATTCTTTCACATTCTCTGCCACTTCCGAACCCAATCGCTCTTTGATCAAGTCAAGATAGCCCTTCACTGTCCGTAGCGGTTCCTGTAAGTCATGGGAGGCCACATAAGCAAAGCGTTCTAGATCATGATTAGAACTTTTTAGCTCTTCTATGGTGATCTTAAGCTGGCCTTGAGCTTGCTCCAGGTCGAGCGTGCGCTGCTCCAATAAGGCTTTGGAGGCTTTCAACTCATTTTCAGCTTTGATCCTTGCGCTGATGTCTCGAACGGCCGCCGTGAACAAGTGCCGACCTTGGAATTCTAGGTCAGATATGTTGATTTCCAGAGGGAAAGCTTGTCCATCTTTTCGCAGGCCTTCCATGATCACATTGGTATTCAAAACCTTTGAAACCCTGGATGTCAGATACCTACTCATTCCAGCATTATGTCTTGAACGATAGGACTCCGGCATTAATATGGTCAAGTCTTTTCCAATGAGTTCGGCAGATGTATAGCCCCAGATATCCTCCACCTCTTTATTGACCATAATTATCTCACTTTGATCATTGGCTGTTATGATCCCATCTTTTACGGCATTCATCACTTCGCGCAACTGAAGGTAGGCCTCCTCGCTAGCCTTTTGCGCTCTGCGTACCTCTTCTTGTGCTCGTTGCAAGGCAGTATTGCGTTCTGCTAACTGTTGATTAAGGTCTTCTAAGAAAGTAACCTTTTCCAAGAGGGTAGCGGATAGTTGGTGCTTGGTCAGCAGGCCGATCTTGTCCGTATCTAGATACTTTTGCGGAATAATAGAAATGATAACGGGAAAAGTGTTCAGCAATTTATAGCGATCGGCGATATCTTTGTAGGCGTTATCATAGACCCTTTTGGTGAAGCCGGCCCCCATTTTTTGTTCTAAGCTACTCGCGATTTGCTGACTGACATCAGCCAAGTACTGGGCAGTGATGGGGTTTGGCGGGGATTCTTCTGGTAGATAAGGGAAGGCTCGGTCTGCATTAGGTAACCGATCTACCCATTGCAAGGAATTTTCAAAAAAGTGATCTTCCGCTTTTCCTAAAGTATTAATGGAGCCTCTGAGGATAGCTCCCAAGAAAGTCTTACCTAGGAGAATATTTTGCTCCTTATCCTCAAGGAATATCAAGCTAAAGTGTGGGAGCTCTACCAGAGTGGGAAAACGTGATCGCACCGCCTGCCGCAAATCTGCCTTTGTTTTTCGGTTAGGCTTGTATTCTGAAATGCGTTGCTCATGATTAAGATACAAGGCAGGTACCTGCTCTATCATCTGCTCAGCAGGCAGTTTGAAATAATCCTTATCAAATTGCTGGATAGGGCTGGACAGCACCGGTTGAGCCGACTGCGAAAGTAGAAATTCGTGGAGCAATTCAATTTCCCAGAATATAGGAGCCTTGGCCTTTGGCGGACCAAAGAGTAATCTAGAAATCCAACTTAGAGTTTTTGAAAACATCTAAACCTTATCCGCTCTTACTTACTTTATAGATTCTATAAAAACCAATGGCGGATAGTCCCCAGGTTATGATTAAAGCAATGAACCAGGCAGTATTGCCCATGAAATTGCCCAAGGTATCACGAAATACATCGTAATTGAAAATGTGCTGAATCTGCATGGCAATATGACCTACTGCCATCACCAGAAATCCCCAGGCTAAATAGTTCATTCCTTGTCCAAAAATTCCACCCTTCAAGGCGCCCGCCGTTCGGAAACTGTAATATACACATAAAAATAGAAAGGGGAGTTCTAAGATACCAAACCAGAAAACACTGTCTAGTCCCTCAGATGGATCGCCGTGCACGTGACTATCAGTTCCTTGTGCAGTTAATAAGAATGGTAAACACAGGCACACCAAAGCCAGGAACGAACAAAGCTTACTTCTTTGCGTCATTATACATTGAATTTGAAATATGAACGATACATGTGCTTATCTGACAAGGGTCAGATTTAAATACGATTGCGGGTGCACTTGGTTTCATATCAAAAAATATTGATATGAGTGATGTGCGAGCATCTTAGAAGGGACTTTTCACTAATATAGTTGAAAAACGCTGAATCGCAAAGAATTATGATATACTATCCGTTGAAACACAGTGGATAACTGGTGAAACTCGCTTTCGCCTAAATGAATGTTAATTTTTACAGTGCGGGTAAATAATTAATAAATCGGCGTAGTATTAGTGTTAAAAAAAAGAAAAGCCCATTTGTCTGCTTGCTCATCAATGATCTTAGAAATAGGTTTTCCGGCTCCATGGCCAGCATCGGTATCGATGCGGATTAAGACGGGCCTTTCTCCTGCATGGACATGCTGCAACTGTGCAGCGAATTTAAAAGAATGCGCGGGTACTACCCGATCATCATGATCGGCAGTGGTAATCATTGTGGCTGGATAGCTTACGCCTTCTTTCAAACGATGCAGAGGGGAGTAACCGTAAAGTGTCTGAAACTGTTCTGCATCAGCACTGCTGCCATATTCTGGGATCCATGCTCTTCCAATAGTGAAAAGATGGAATCGCAACATGTCCAGCACCCCAACCGCAGGAAAAGCCAATCCAAATAGGTCCGGTCGTTGAGTCATACAAGCTCCAACTAGTAATCCTCCGTTGGAGCCACCTGCAATTCCCAGTTTTTGCGTCTGGGTATACCCCTCATCAATTAGATATTCCGCTGCAGCTATAAAATCATCAAATACATTTTGCTTTCTCTCCAACATTCCAGCCTGATGCCAGGATTCACCATATTCTCCTCCGCCCCTCAAGTTCGGCATAGCGAATACCCCATTATTTTCCAATAGGATCAGTCGCGTAGAACTAAAACTCGGGGTAAGACTGATATTAAAGCCCCCGTATGCATAGAGAAAGGTGGGATGACTGCCGTCTAATTGTAGGTCCTTCTTGTGTACCAGAAACATAGGAATCTTCGTACCATCCTTACTGGTATAAAACACCTGCTTTTCTACATAATCTGCGGGATTAAACTGCAGGTTAGCTACAAAAAATGGAGCAG
>CAJXPD010000200.1 GCA_913057785.1 uncultured Lewinella sp.
CGATCGCATCCTGTTTGGTCTTGGTAATAACCCTCAGGCAGATTCCCTTATTATTATATGGCCTACCGGTCATATTGACAAGCTTTACAATATCCCGAGTGAAAGCAGATTGTCAATTATCGAAGGAAGCACCACTGATGGTGAAATCGCAATTGCAGACGATGTATCGCTCGTAACGAGTGTAACAGACTCGCCCGCTCCTATACAAACCTTCATGATCTTCCCCAATCCTGCAAGCCAGGCCATCCAAATCAAGCCGGCAGGCCATTTGCCGCCTCAAGTCGTGGAATTACAGCTGCTGGATGCTAGAGGAAGATTACAAGAGATCTACAAACAAACAATTTCCAATGGTCTTGATGAGTTGTCGATAAATCATCTAGCTGCTGGATTGTATTGGCTCAGATTTCAAGCTGAGAACGGACAGATTTGGCAAGGAAGATTTGTTAAACAGTAAGTTAAATAGCTGCCATCTACAGGAATATTCGACTCCACCACAACGTCATAAAAAACGTCCAGAAACATAGCTTCTTTTCCCCTTAGGAAGTCACTGATGGGCCGACATATTATTGCTCGAAATCAAGTGAGGATTTTTTTAAGAAAAAAAATGTTTTTCTGTTATTATCAGATCAATAAAGTCCTATCTTTGCACGCAATTTGGACGAGCCCTAACACTCCTTCTTTAATCGCTAAAGCCGCTTGCTAAATCATTGATTTCGCAGACACTTATGATCATTATTGGCCGTGATTTAGCAAACGAGTCTAAATTGTTATACAAATGCCCAGAGATACTTCCATCAAATCAGTTCTTATTATTGGTAGTGGTCCTATTATTATTGGCCAAGCTTGTGAGTTTGATTACTCCGGTAGCCAAGCCTCCCGTTCTTTGCGTGAGGAAGGCATCGAGGTGACCTTAATCAACTCCAACCCGGCTACGATTATGACGGACCCCGTTACTGCCGACCACATTTATTTACTTCCGCTCACGGTAGAGAGTATTGAACAAATACTACAGGAAAGGCAAATTGATGCCGTGCTCCCCACCATGGGTGGACAGACTGCGCTTAATCTCGCTATCGAGGTTGGACAACGTGGAGTCTGGGAAAAGTACAATGTGCGCCTCATCGGAGTGGATCTAGAAGCGATCGAATTAGCCGAGAATCGAGAAGCTTTCCGCGAACATGTAGTAAGCATTGGCCGTAGCGCCCTCCTTTATCGCCAACTCTTTTCTAGAAGGGAAAGATGCCGCACAGAAGATTGGATTTCCCTTGGTAATCCGCCCTTCTTATACACTAGGTGGTACTGGTGGTGCTTTTGTGCATAAAGAAGAGGAGTTTGACGCTGCTTTACGTCGCGGTTTGAGTATGTCGCCGACTCACGAAGTGTTGGTAGAAAGAGCCGTATTGGGTTGGAAGGAATTCGAGCTGGAATTGTTACGAGATGCCAATGATAACGTGGTGATCATTTGTACCGTGGAGAATTTAGACCCAATGGGTATCCACACCGGAGATAGTATCACCGTGGCCCCTGCCATGACATTATCAGATACTGCTTACCAGCAGATGCGTGATGAGGCGATCTTGGCCATGCGTTCTTTGGGTAATTTTGCGGGAGGTTGTAACATTCAATTCTCACAGGATCCTGTTACAGAAAAACTGATCGTGATCGAGATCAACCCTAGGGTATCTCGTTCTTCTGCCTTGGCGAGTAAAGCTACCGGATATCCAATTGCGAAGATCGCTGCCAAACTAGCTATCGGATACAGCTTGGACGAGCTAAAAAATCAGATCACAAAAACAACTTCCGCCTACTTTGAGCCAACCTTAGACTACGTAATCGTGAAAATGCCACGCTGGAACTTTTCCAAGTTCCACGGCGCTGATCACACCCTGGGCTTACAGATGAAATCCGTAGGGGAGGTTATGGGCATCGGACGTTCCTTCTTGGAGGCCTTACAAAAAGCCTGTCAGAGTTTGGAGATTGGGCGAATGGGCTTGGGCGCTGACATGAAGGAGTGGATTCGCACTAGCGATGTGCTGGAACGATTGGAGACAGCCAGTGACGACAGAATATTTAGACTTAAAGATGCCCTGCGACTGGGTGTGCCAAGTAAGACAATCCAAAAGCTAACGAAGATCGATCCTTGGTTCATACAGCAGATCAAGCGCTTGGTTAAGGTGGAACAGCAATTGATGCGCTACAATGTAGCGGAAGATATTCCAGAGGACTTCATGCGAGAATTAAAGGAAATGGGTTACGCTGATGCCCAGATCGCATGGTTGCTTCGAATTGAAGAGGAAGAAGTTAGAAAGTACCGTAAAAAGCTGAACATCCGCAGAACTTACAAGATGGTGGATACCTGTGCAGCTGAATTCGAAGCTGGCACCCCCTATTTCTACTCCACCTTTGATAAGGAAAACGAAAGTATACCTACAGATAAAAAGAAGATCATCGTTCTAGGTTCGGGTCCTAACCGAATTGGACAAGGAATTGAGTTTGACTACTGCTGTGTCCACGGTTTGATGGCGATCAAAGAATCCGGTATGGAATCTATCATGATCAACTGCAATCCCGAAACGGTATCCACTGACTTTGACATTGCCGATAAGCTATACTTTGAGCCGGTCTTCTGGGAACATATTGAGGAAATTCTTGAGCTAGAAAAGCCGGAAGGGGTGATTGTGCAGTTGGGTGGTCAGACGGCTTTGAAATTGGCGGAACGCTTCCATAAGAATGGTATAAAGATTATCGGTACCAGCTATGAAAACATGGACCTAGCTGAGGATAGAGGGGCCTTTTCCGATCTACTGAAAGAGCTCGAAATCCCTTACCCTCGCTACGGCGTGGCCAACGATGCAGATGAAGCCATTGGCATCGCTAATGAGGTAACTTATCCAGTGCTAGTACGCCCATCATACGTACTGGGTGGACAAAGTATGAGGATTGTTATCAATGATGATGAGCTGGAAAGACATGTACTGAGCATCTTCAAGCATCTGCCTGATAATAAGGTGTTGATTGATCAATTCTTGGAAAGAGCGAAAGAAGCAGAGATAGATGCTATCTACGATGGAGAGCAGGTACACATCATGGGTATCATGGAACATATCGAGCCAGCGGGTATTCACTCTGGGGACAGCTCAGCAGTATTGCCTACTTATAGCTTGAGTGTGGAGGCTGTAGCACAGATGGTTGAGTATACGGAGAAGTTAGCCGAAGCGCTTAATATCCGTGGTTTGATCAACATTCAATTCGCCATCAAGGACGATAAAGTGTATGTGATTGAAGCCAACCCAAGAGCTTCTAGAACTACTCCATTCATCGCCAAAGCTTACAAAGTACCCTACTTGAAGATTGCGACCAAGGTGATGTTGGGGACGCACAAGTTGAGTGACTTTGATATCAAGCCTCAACCTAGCGGCTACGCCATTAAAGTACCCGTATTCTCCTTCGAGAAATTCCCTAATGTGGATAAAAACTTAGGACCAGAGATGAAGTCCACGGGAGAAGCCATTCGCTTCATAAAAGACCTTTCTGATCCATTCTTTGTAGAACTGGATCGACAACGATACATGTATCTAGCCAGATAATTACTACTGACTAGTATATCTCATCCCGCAGCTTGGATCCAACGATCTAGCTGCGGGATTTTTTTTGTTTTATAGCTCAAGCGAATACATTCTTCCTCCACGAGACGATCATCAGTTACTCACTATGCCCATCTGTTCTAGCTGATGTAGTAACTGCTGGGCTTCAGCTTGTAATTGGCGAGCATAAGTCTTTTGATCAGGAGTAATATTTTTAGCACTTAGAGCGACAGGTCCTTCACTCATCCTGTTTATTTGATTCATTAATCGGTCCGCTTCTAAGATCTTTGCCTTTGCGATAGCTAAATCCTCAAAGCGTGAAAGCGCCGCTTCCTCGGAGTCAATTTCATAGTTCTCCATTAAATGTTGTAAACATCGCTCGTAGCGATACTCGACAGCAGATCTGGTATTAACTGCTAGGAATAAGAGCGCAAGTGTGAAGAGTATTCCTGTAGGAACACAAATTTGTAGGATTTTCATGGTTTTCGGGGGTTGTGAATTTAGGGGTTTTACTTATATGTACATTAAGCAGGAAAAATATCCCCGAAATCTTCATTTTTTTACAAACACAGGCAAAATAGAGGAAGCACCTACCCTTTTCCAAAGCGCCAACCTACTACATTACTTCTTCCGGCGCACTATCCCAGGCGTTTTTGTTTTGGAATCATATTGACGATCTGGGTGCAATCTTTGATTGAATTGTTTCAGACCAGCCATTGTTTCCGGTTCGTAAATGGAGTCCAAAAACAGTCCGGCCTCGATTCGTAGGCCTTCATCCAGGCTTTCTCCAAATCCACGAACAGCCGCCTCTTTATCCGTGCGCATGGCCGGCTGCGGTAAAGTACAAAGGAAAGTGGCTAATTCTAATGCTCTAGAAAGGGACTCACCTTTAGGTACCACTTCATTGGCCAATCCAATCCGGTATGCTTCCTCTGCATTGATCACCTTGCCCGTGAGGATCATTTCCATCGCTCGCCCCATGCCGACGATACGGGGGAGGCGTTGGGTACCGCCATCTGCCAAGCCAATGTTCCACCTTCTACAGGTCACCCCAAAAGAAGCGTGTTCTTCAGCAATTCTCATATCCGCGAAACAAGCCCATTCCAGGCCACCAGCGTAGGCGACTCCATTTACAGCTGCAATGATCGGCTTGTAGATATCTGTCCAACGCGTAGGTCCTAAGATTCCAGGCACCTTACCTGCTCGGTGTAGGTTTTTCTGCTCCTCGGTCAAATCTATCAATCCTCCTTGTCTTGCAGATTTTAAATCTCCCCCACTGCAGAAGGCTCGGTCTCCCGCTCCGGTGATCACCGCGACTTTTAATTTATCATTGGTTTTGAACTCTTCCCAAGCTACTAGTAGCTCCTTGTGCGTGGTTGGGCCAACACAGTTCATCACCTCCGGCCGGTTAAATTTTATAATGGCAATTTCGTCTTGGACGGTAAATTCAATCTCGTTGAAGTTCATGATGATCTAGCTTTTGAGTAAAGCTATCCCTGAATAATGAGATTGGACTTGATCTAGATCAAGAATTAATTTTTCTGCGAATACGACTAAGGGTTTCGGGGGTCATTCCCAACATGGAAGCGAGATAATTGAGTGGGAGTTCATTGAAAATTTCGTGATGAGCTTCAAATAAGTACTGATAGCGCTCTTCAGCTGACATGGAGAGGAAGGCATAGACTCGATTTTCCAAAGAAGACATTAGCTTGACCAATAGTCTTTTTTCATAGGCATCCCATTGCTGTATCTCTTGCCTCAGCTTTTGATAATCATCATAGGTAATAAACAACATTTTGACGTCCGTGATTGCCTGGATATTCCACTTAGCAGGCTCTCTTAAATAGAAACTAGAGAGGTCCGTAACCAGCTGTCCCCCTCCGAAAATCCAATGGGTGATGGTTTTCGTATCGGCGTAACTAAAGAATCGCAAATAGCCCTCCTGGATGTAGCAAAGCTTTTGACCATATTGTCCTTTCTTCAAAAGGAAGTCATCTTTACTAAGACTGCCGGCTTGGTAGAAGGAAACTACCGTTGGAATTAATGAATCCGGAATATCTAAATGGTGCTTGAGGAAGATCCTAAGATCAGACATCGAGGTACATGCTTTAGATGCAAAATATACGGGTTAATGCTTGCATTACCAATGAATGACCAATTATGCAGGGCTAAAATCTCCTTCTTAGATGCCCGCCCCAACTATCGAAGCGTTCTTTCCAATAATCCCCAATTACTCTCCCTGTGGTGTCCGCCTGCACTTCGGAGAATAGCTATCATGATCGGCATAACACTTATCACTCGAATACTAACACGCTTGCACAAAATTCAAGATTTCGGTATATTACAGGTATGAATCTCAACGCGGTTTGAGTATTTTGTTTCTACAAAACAAAACAGACCGACATGAAAAGAGATTCTTTCTTACTTCAGCACAGCAGAAGACAATTTATCCAGCGTTCAACGCTAGGATTGAGTGCATTAGCTTTCGGAAGCCCCTTACTGGCCCGAAGTTCCTACATCAAGAACAGCAAGGAAAACAAGTTGGGAATCGCCTTAGTTGGATTAGGTAATTACGCTACTAATCAACTCGCGCCATCATTGCTAGAAACTGAGCACTGCTATTTGGCTGGGATTGTAACCGGTACAAAGGAAAAAGAGGCCAAGTGGATGGAGCAATACGGCATTCCCGCTGGGAATGTGTACAACTACGAGAACTTCGACGAGATCGCGAATAACAAGGATATCGACATTGTCTATGTCGTACTCCCCAACTCAATGCACGCGGAGTATACGATCCGAGCAGCGAAGGCGGGAAAGCACGTGATTTGCGAAAAGCCCATGGGGTTGTCCGTAAAGGAATGTGAGGCTATGATCGCCGCTTGCGATGCCAATAAGGTAAAACTATCCATTGGTTATCGTTTGCATTTTGACCCCTACCACATGGAGATCATTAAAATACAAAAGGAAAAACCTTTTGGAGCGGTGAAGTATGTGAATGCTGAGTTTGGCTTTCGAATTGGCGACCCTACACAATGGCGCCTGAGGGGAGATCTAGCCGGAGGAGGAGCGATCATGGACGTCGGCGTGTATTGTATTCAAGGCGCACGTTATGCGACAGGCGAGGAGCCGATTGCCGTTACAGCCCGGGAGTTCAAAACGGATCCTGTCAAGTTTGCCGAAGTGGACGAGACGGTAACTTGGGAAATGGAATTTCCTAGTGGCGCTATCGCCAACTGTACGACCTCCTATGCCTTTAGCACCAATCGACTGCATCTCGGCATGGAAAAGGGTACGGCGGAGGTTCAGCCTTCGTATAGCTACAGCGGCCTTGCCGGCCACATCAACAGAAAAACTATGAGTTTTCCCAAAATGCGGCAGCAGGCAGCACAAATGGACAATTTTGCACAAGTGATCAAAACAGGAGGAGAATCTGAGGTTTCGGGACAGGAAGGTTTACTCGACCTGAAAGTCGTAGAAGCCATGTATAAATCCATCAAGAAGAAAGGAAAGCGTGTTAAAGTGTAGATAAATTTTCATACATGGATAAAACGCTATTTGAAGAAATTGCCTTGGATGATCGGTATTCTATCTTCCTTTCATCCAGGGCTGAAATCTTCCGATTAGATCAAACTGCTTTTCAATCCCTTTGGAATACTCATCCCGACGACTTCCACGAAATTAGGATCCATGGCAAATGGATTAAGACGCCTCGCTGGCAACAAGCCTACGGAAAAAATTATCACTACACTGGCTCCAAGAACAATGCCTTACCTATCACTGCCGAACTAGAGCCTTTCCTGACCTGGTCTCAACATCATATCGATCAGCGGCTCAATGGCTTGCTGCTCAATTGGTATGATGGAGCTCAATCTCATTACATTGGTGCACATCGAGATGATACTCGGGATCTACATCCGGACAGTCCTATCGTTACCATCTCTGTTGGCCAGGAACGCGTATTCCGAATGCGCCCTTGGCAACAAAAAGGCTTTAAGGATTTGACCGTTCGACATGGCGACGTGGTGGTCGTGCCATGGGATACGAATACACGGTGGACGCATGAGGTGCCGCACTTTAAGAAGTATGCTGGAAAGCGAATTTCTCTTACGTTGCGGGCGTATTTGTAATAGGGGGTGATATAGGTGGAAGAATTGGAATGTGGGGGGGAGGTGAGGAATGTTGAGGTAGGCGGGCGGGAGCCCGCGGTGTATGTTGGTGGACGAGTGGAAATCGTCACCTGTGGGGCGGGGGCATCGCCAGCAGGGCGAAGTGAATTGCCCCAGCGGGGCAACATATGTTTAGCCAAGAAAAGAGAAAAGATTATTCGTGCATTTATACGAAATATAAATCCCAGCGGTGCCTAGACATCCGAAGTTTGCCCAGGTTGGGCACTGGAAAACTTCGGATGCCTTGGCAGGTCAAAAGGAGAAATTAGCGAGACAATAGCACGTCACCAGTAATCTTGAACAAGCGGCCGTTTGGCTGCAATATTTCTACGAAATAGACATACACGCCTACCGGAGCCTGCTGCAGTCGGTAGGTGCCATCCCAACCGTTTTCTTGGGTATTAGGGGCAAAATTATTGCGCTCAAAGATGAGGTTCCCCCATCGATCAAATACGCCGAAATACTGGATATTTTGTAGTATACCATCAGCCTGGACGGTAAAGAAGTCATTGACACCATCTCCATTTGGGCTGAACGCATTCGGAATATAGACTGGTGGATCGGGATCAACGACTATCCGAATATCATCTGAGGTTGCGCAGTCTCCATTATTGCTCACGGTAATGGTATAAATGGTGGTAGCCAAAGGCTTAGCCACAGGATCTAGGCAATCCGAGCAACTAAGGTCTGTACTTGGGTCCCAGGATACGGTAACATCTTGTAAATTAGTCAGCGCATCCAATCGTACACTATCCCCCAATCGAATGGAAAGATCCTCTCCCAAACTCACTTGTAAATCGACAGGTGTTGGTATCGTAATGGCCTGGGTAAGCGCACAGTCATTCACATCCCGAATACTTATCTGATAATCACCTGCTGGTAAGGAACCAAAATTATACGGAAGACTAGTAATAGGTTCAAAATTCCCGTCTTCCAGCGCTATTCGATAAGGCCCTTGTCCTCCCGTGAGCGACTCGATGTTGATGGTACCATTCGTTTCTCCAAAGCAGGTAGGTGGAAAGGCCTTGAGGTTTGCGGCCAGGGCCTCGAAGGACAACTGTACATTCAGAATGGAGTCACAGCCATTGACACTGGCATTCGTTAACACCTCTACCCCACTTGGATTATTGATATCGTAGATGGTCCCGTTGACATTAACCTCACTGTCTGGACAAATCGTAAGATCTAAATTACCAACCGCCTCGGCAAAGAAGGAGAGATTAATAGTAATTAGGCTATCACATACTCCTCCACCTCCGGGGATTAGTTCTGTACCGGAAGGATTGTTCTCGTCATATATTACGCCATTGATCAGCACGGATTCACCAGGACACAGGGTCTCGGCTCTATCGACCTCTACCGTTGTAATGAATTGCAAGTTGATCTGTATCGTGCTATCACATCCGTTGGCGGCCGCGCCAGGAAGAACCTCCGTTCCTGAGGGGTTATTCTCGTCGTAATCCGTACCATTCACGGTCAGGACGGCCCCCGAACAAAAAGTTTCTTCAATTTGGGAAATCACCGGATCAGAAAAGGTAATGCTTACATTCACTATACTATCACAACCATTGGCAGATTGGCCAGCCAAGATTTCGGTGCCACTGGTATTGTTCTCGTCATAGGTCGTACCATTGAACACGATATTGCTGCCGGGACAAATTTCCGTACTGAAATCTCCTATAGCAGGTGGAAAGAAGTCAATGTTGACGGCGACAATACTATCACAACCGTTAGCTGACTGCCCTACTAATGTTTCCGTACCACTGGTGTTGTTGGCATCGTAGGTAGTACCGTTAAAAACGAAGTTCTCACCCTCGCAAATAGTGACCGCTAAACTTCCCTGGGCAGGTGGGAAGAAATTGATCTGGACATTCACAATACTATCGCAGCGCTTGGCCTACCAAGGTCTCCGTACCGCTGCTATTATTGACATCATAAGTCGTACCATTAAAGACGATATTACCCGTTTCGCAGATCGTGGTTTCAAAATCGCCGATTGCAGGCGGGAAGAAATTGACCTGAACATCCACAATACTGTCGCAGCCATTGGCGGCTTGGCCTACCAGCGTTTCCGTGCCATTACTATTATTGATATCATAGGTCGTACCATTAAAGACAATATTATCGGTTTCGCAAATGGTAGCTTCGAAAGTACCGGTAGCGGCTGGGAAAAAGCTAAGGCTTACGTTGACCAAGCTATCGCAGCTCGTGACAGCTTGATTGGACAAAGTCTCAGTACCAGTAGGATTATTGATGTTATAAGTAGTCCCATTAAAAACGAAATCTTCCGTTTCGCAAATAGTTACCTCCAGGTTTCCAGTAGCAGTCGGAAAGAAGTTAAGCTGCACATTGATTAAACTATCACAGCCATTGGCGGCTTGGCCGGGTAGGACTTCCGTACCTGAGCTATTGTTAATATCATAAGTTGTACCATTGAAAAGTATCTCCTCACTTTCACAAATGGTGGTCGTAAAACTACCTACAGCCGGTGGGAAAAAATTGATGGTGACGGCTACGACACTGTCACACCCATTAGCCGCCTGTCCCAATAGTGTTTCTGTACCGGTACTATTGTTACTGTCGTAGGTGGTGCCATTAAAGACTATACTTTCGTTCTCACAAATGGTGGTTTCAAAGGTGCCCTGAGCGGAAGGCAAAAAACTAAGATTGACGGTTACTACACTGTCACAACCGTTAGCCGCCTGACCTGCCAAGACCTCTGTGCCCGTGGTATTATTTTGGTCGTAGACGGTACCATTAAAGGTGATGCTTTGTCCTTCACATACAGCTGGCTCAAAAATTCCGCTTGCAACCGGAAAGAAATCGATCGTGACCGTAACCACACTATCACAGCCACTGGCCGCTTGTCCCGCCAGCCTTTCCACTCCGGTGGTATTGTTTTCATCGTAAGTAGTGCCATTAAAGACAATATTTTCACCGGGGCAAATTGTGGTGTTAAAGGTACCTTGGGATGAGAGGGTAAAGCTTAGCGTAATATCTACAATACTATCGCAGCCATTGACCGCAGCTCCTAGCAGCGTCTCTGTACCCGACGGGTTGGCAGCATCGTAGGTAGTACCATTAAAATCGAAGGATTGTCCTTCGCAGACAGTAGGATTTAAACTCCCGCGCGCCTCCGGATGAAACTGCAATTGGACTGTAACAATCGTATCGCAGGCTCCGCCCTGTCCCGGCATACTTTCTGTTCCGGTCGGATTATTGATATCATAGGTAGTGCCATTAATCACAATAGATTCCGTGGGGCATAGGATCTCCGATGGGTCATCCCCGATCGTCGAGGTTATAGCCGCCAATACCTCTACTACCGTAGAATCCACTGATCTTCCACAGGTATTGTCCGTTACCTCTAAGAAGTAGGTTCCCGCCTCCGTAGCATCATTGGGGTTCTGGGTATTGGAGGTGTAGTTATTGGGACCTGTCCAGCTAAAGGTAAGCCCCGAAGCTCCAGTGGTTTCGCTCCCTTGCAGCTGAACCGGTGATCCAAAGCAGAATGGTCCCGGATTTTCGGCTACTGCAATTAACTCATTCTGAATAATGGTACAGTTACCAAAGGGAGAGGTATTAGCAGATAGATCGGTTGCCGTCGCCCCAACCACATCTCCAACATTCAAATTAATGGGTACTGACCAATCTCCATTCGCATCTGTAACTGACTCCCCCAAATAAAAGCGCCCTTGACAAGCATTATTGTCGGGACAATCCGTATTATCTACCTGAAATACCTCAATAATTGTATTCGGGGCTGCTTTACCTTCCACTAATCCGGTGCTAACGCAGAGGATCGCGGGAGGAGCCGTGCCGTTGGTGGTACTATTTTGGTAAAGTATTCCCGACCCGTTGCAGAATAATCCATTGCGCTGAAATCGGTTTACTGCTCCAGTGGCAAATTTGAAGATTCCTACATTATTATACGCAATCAAGTTTCCTTGTCCCACATCTGGGCCACCAATCAAGTTATTATTCGGTGTACCGGGTTGATCATCTAAGTTTATACCAAAGCCGGTATTTCCAAGATCCATAGTTCCTGTTGGGTCAGTACCAACTGCATTACCCTGCACCATTACTCCTTCTACTCTAATCCGAATCCCATCACTATTAAACCCGATGACATTTCCTTCTCCTTGGGTTGAATCTCCACCAATCAATACATTGGTACAAACTCCTTGCATAATCACCACACCATTAATCGTATTTCCAATGTTGGCCATTCCTGCACTGGGGTCTACGCCCACATAATTGGATTGAATGGTAATGTTATTACAATCCGATATAAAGTTGACAAAGATGCCATGGTGATTACCGCCAATGATGTTCCCTCGGTTAGGGCCTCCAATCACTACATCTGTAATCTGAGAACTTGCATCAACAAAAATTCCCGCGTTATTACTTTCATCAAAGTTGACCACCTTTAAACCATATATCTCCGTACTACTAGCTGCAATATTCAATCCGTGCGATAAGGGCATGGTATTGGTACCATCTATCGCGATATCTCCCATGGTGTAGGCGGGTTGCGTAGTACCATCTATCGTAATAGATGGATCTGTAAGCGCAGGTAGAGGTGTAGTTGGTTCAATCACAAAAGGCCCGGTTCCAGTAATATTGAATGCAATGATATCTGCCCCAGCACTGTTATTACTTGCATTGATGGCTTCACGGAGACTACAATGGGCCGCATCGCAAGTCCCGTCATCATTGTCATTTACGGTATTTACGGTCCAGGTTGTCTGTGACAACAAAGGCGTGAAAAAGATTGAAATTAGGATGAGGCCCTTCGTAAGTAGATATCTGCTGAAGTTCATGGTCTAGGGTTTACTATTTCTCAAGTATTTAAAACAGGATGATGGATTGATTATAATCGTTAATTCCATGCGCCCCCTTATGTGACCATTTTACTAATTCATTGTTGCGTAAATGGGCTGCCTTTTCCAAAGAAAGGGCTGAATTGTAGTAAGAGGGGCAATTCTCTATGCTACCTTTCCCTCGGTATACGGCAATGAGCAGTAAAAGGATTGGGTAGCACTTTCGGTGATTGCGATGCCAAAATTAAGAAGATTGGGGAATATACCTATTAGTACTTGGTGCTTTCACCAGTACCCTATCAGACAGATTAACGAAAGATATACACTGCGGATTACTTTGTCAGCTAATAAAAACTACTCCTGATTCAAAACGATTAAATATCTCCTTTTTTTCTATACTTGCAGCTGAACATCACTACAGCAACAAAACTGCTAAAAACCTCTCGTGCTAGCTAGTAGCTGCAGGCAGAGGGCTAAGCTTGTTTGACATGACAAAAAGTCGACCCATACTGCTACTTGGACTTATTCTCTTTTTCTTTTGCGTGGCTCCTTTTTTTGTTCAGAAAAGTATGTACAATGATGGAATCTGGTATGCCTGTATATCTAAAAACCTGGCCAATGGCATTGGATCTTTCTGGAGCCCACAGCTCACTTCGACCATCTTTCCTACCTTTCATGAGCACCCCCCTCTAGTATTTGGTATTCAATCGGTCTTTTTCAGTCTGTTCGGTAATGGTATTGTAGTAGAGCGATTCTACGCCTTCTTCATCTTTTTGTTTTCCGCTTGGCTGGTATCCAGGATGTGGAGGCAAGGGTTTATAGATAATCCAGCACTTTCCTCGCTCTGGCCGTTGCCCATCATCTTTTGGTTGCTCAACGAAGTAATCTATCAATTTTATCCTGGAAACGTGCTGGAACCTACGATGGGAGCCTTTACCCTACTGTCTATTTTATCCCTTTGGAAAGCAGCAGAGAAAATTCGGTTTCAGTCATCTATCTTATTCTTGGTATTGGGAAGTCTAGCAGTGGTAGCAGCTACGCTGAGTAAAGGCTTTGTTGGATTATTCCCACTAGCTGTTGTATTTCTTCATTGGCTGGTCTTCAGATCAATGTCTTTTTGGCAAATGATGCTCAGGTCAGCCGTAGTTAGTACGCTGTTGGTGGTGACTTATGTACTGCTATTAACAGACACCGGAGCCCTCGAAAGTCTAGGGAAGTATATTGACAGTCAAGTGCTCGCCAGTATCAATGCTGAGCGGACCGCCTATCATCATCGAGATAGTCACTTGTACATCCTCAAACGCCTATTTGAAGTATCCATCCCTAGTTTGTTATTGCTGGGATTGCTTTTATACCCCGCCTTCAAACAAAAAGCGCTGGCTTTCAATAAGGAAAACACTCGCTTAGCAACGTTTTACGCTTTGATTGGCGTTTCAGCCTCTTTCCCACTGATGATCTCTCCGAAGCAATCCTTCTACTATTTGCTTCCGGCCATTCCATTTTTTGCCCTGGCCATGGCTAGTCTTGTCGCTCCGATTGTCCATAAATACTTACAGGACTTGGAAGATCATCCGGATCGGTCTCGAGCTATTCAAAAGGGATTATTGGCACTTTTATTGGTTAGCGTGATCTTCACCATGGCGAAGGTTGGTGCCATCTCGAATCGAGACAAAGTTAGTTTGCCTGATATTGAAAAGATTGGTGCCATAGTTCCTCATGGGAGTACCGTAGGGGCAAAAGCATATACTGCTCAATTGGTAGGCTATCTATATCGAAACTATGAGATCAATATAGACACCAATGAATTCAACTACGAATACCTTATTCTTGATGGAGACAAGGCCATTTCGGAACCCGAGAATTTCAGTAAGGCCCTAGAAGGCACCAAACGCTTTCACCTCTACCAACGTCAATAGGAATACAGTCGCTACTTCCATTTCCTGACGATGACCATCCAGTCCTCCCCTCGCTCTATTGGCGCTCTCCCTAGGGAAACCACTTTCCCTCCTTTCACTCGCTTGACCTTACCGCGCCCCAAAGCCCCACCTTTACGCGGATTAAACCACTCTACGCTAAACTTACCAGTAGTCCCACGTAGATCAAGCTCTGCCGTTTCTGCGTAAGCTAGATAGATGAGGTAGATTTCTCCCTGCTTGGCTAGGCAGAGTTTTTCTTTGTCATGCTCTGCATTTCCGATCAATGCATTATGATTCTCCATTTCCCAAAAGGGAATCGAAAAGTCCTTGAAAAAATCCAGCGCTATACGGCAGTAATCCCAGGATTGATCGCGACTCCTAAAATCTTCGCAGACGAGATCATTTTGCGGGAGTTTGTAGCCAAAGTAGTATTCAACACCCGCGCCTCCGGCCATCAGATTCCCCCAAAGCACCTGCTTGCGTATGTCATGAAGGTCATAAGCAATCTGATTCGCCTGGTATCCTTGGTAGCCCGGATCTGGCGGCACTCCCTGGCTGGCTGATCCCTGTTCATCATTAGCTACGACCCAAGGACGTCCTGCCTTGGCAGACTCCTGGCGCCATTGCAAGGTAAGACGGTGGGTAGCTTTCCAGTCATTCTGTAGAGAAACGCCCGTCAGTACCGAAGCATCTCCGAGCAAGGGATTGTACACTTGATTTTGCTGTCTAGGGTAGGTATGCAAAACAATGTTATGTGGATAAGGATCCACCTGATCAATATAGGCAGCCATCGCCTGACGTTGCTCTTTAGTTTGGGTATTCTCTTCCCCCAAGTTCCAATTCAAGGCCAAAAGATATCCGTAACGAGCAATCAACTCTCGAAGGTACAGTCTTCGCTGTGGCCCTAAAGCTCCACCATCCAAAGATTCGGGCACGCTGGATTTCTTCCCATGAGTATGATCATCATTTTCTGTTTCCTGCAATTTGAAGTGCAGGTATAGTCCCAGCTCTTGGGCGTGGTCAAACACAATCTGCCATTGATCAAGCTTGGAACAATCGTAGTGGTATTTGCTTTCTCTCTTTACGAATGGCCAAACATTATCTCCATCCCCTCCAGCATTATAGGTGAGGAAAGAGAAGGCATTCGCCCCTTTCCCTGCTAAATAGTTGAGCGCACCAATGAGGCCTTTCCCTTTCTGTCCCTTCCAAACTGGATCACCTGGCTTCCAATCCTTTTGGTGAGCTGACCAGGATTTCAGTTTTGCTTTCGCGGTATGGGTATCATCGAAATCCTCATAAGCTAGTAAGGTTTCAGGAGCATCGGCCCCAGCCTTGAGAAAATAGGAGCCATCTCCTTTGAATTGCAAAAAATGCTGTCCAACATATTCTAGCCTTCCCTTGGCTCGAAAATCTCGACCGGTTTTATCGCTTGTTTCTACCTGAAAGCTTCCCTTTTGGCCATGATAAGGAGTCAGGGAAGCAGCCCAGGGCACCTCTGTCAAGGCCACCATTTTACCGTTGGTAAAGGACACCTCATACTCCCATCTACCCGGTTTATCAGGGGACAAATGTGCTCGCCAAATATTACCAGCATTAGCACTTGTCTCTCCGGCATTTCCATCCGCTGCGAAGTATCCTGGTATCCGATAAGAAGGCTCCCCCGATTCATGCCGAAATTGTACGGTCATGCGGTAATCCAAAAAAGGATTTGGTTCTTCTGCCATTTCTTGGGCAAAAGGACCAGACATGCTGAGCGTGACCTTATGCCATTGCTTCAACTCTCCTTCCAGGTGAACAGTACCATCACCATCTCTTGGATTTGGATTGACAGGCCTAGACGTTGCTGCCGCACCTTGAGGAAGAGGCACATTTTGCTGAAACCCCTTATGCTTACTTTGTTGTAGTACGAGTCTCCCCTCTCCCTGTGGAGCAAATATCAAACCGCCCCAGCGTCCACGGCTATATTCCTGACCGTCAGCGCTACCGATTCTCGCCTCCACCTTGACCGAGCTACCTTTCTTTAGGTTCACATTTTCCCATAGGTCACTAAAAAGTATACCCTCTTCAAAGGAATGTTTACTCATCCCACAAGTAAAAGCACCAATTTCCTCTCCATCCACCCAAACGGTATAAGCTGAGGCACCATCATTTTCTCCAACCCCAAGAAAAATAACGTCATACATACCGGACTCAAAGGGAAACGGAGTACTACTTTCTGCTCGTTTAGCCTTATTGGGATTGATGGCAAGCCAATGTTTATCCTGGTAATATTGCGTCTTCTCTACCGGAAAATCATGAGCCTTGAGGTGTGATAACTGGGGTCGCTGCTGTAAAATTTGCGCCAGGAAGCTTCCCCCATTTTGTTGTGCGAAACTCGAATTTGGTAGTAGTAGGAAAAAGGATATTGGTAGCCAAAGCATTGCTAGGCATCGTACTTGTAGTTGGTAATTACACATCGTTTTATGTTTTGTGCTCCCGTAGATAAGTGTCTAGAGCAGATATTCTTTAAGTGTCCAATTTAACGGTTCCGCATGGCTCTAGCAAGATATAGCAACACTTAGGAACGATTTAACAAAGAGAAGTTTTTAGTAGCAACTCGTTGCTCTGATTCTCCGACCGTTTTTATGCTATGGAGTCGCCATTTCTGTAGGAAATCTTACTTCCTGCAGGTACACAATTCTATGTCTATAAGGCGGTCTAGTCCCCTAGCCTGATAGATTCATTTGGTCACACAGGCGGAGCCACAAAAATTGTCAGAAAGGACTGATTTTTACAGCCGTATAGCAAACCTTGGGACATTTTTTTTTAACTTCCAGCTACAATCTGCCCAAAATGCCTAGCGACAGCGCCTTGCAACATATCATAGACCTGACAGCCGCTGAATATCAGCGATATCAAGACCTACCCTTTGCGGTTTTTCTAACTACACTAGATGGGCAATTTCTTCAATACAATGCTGAGAGCCGAACGCTTTTCGGACTTCCTAAGGAAGGCTCCGTCTCCGCCAATCTTTGCGATTTCTATATCTATCTGGATGAAAGAGATTACCACATTCGTGAGTTGCATGATCTTCCACAAGGCACATGGCTCCGCAACACTACATTGGATTTAGAAATAAATGGAGAGATCCGGCATGTACGGGATCATAGTAAGGCCATCTGGGACGAGGCCGGGGACAACATCTTAGGCATCCTTTGTATCATGATTTCAATTTCTAAAGGAGATCGCTATAATCGGTTGTTTAAGGATGTTCCAATTGGTCTGTACAAAGTACGGATCAATGTGAAAGGAGATCATGAGCTTGTCTATTGCAACGACCACTTCGCTCAACATTTAGGTTTTAATTCGCCGAGCGAAGTGATTGGCCGGGATGTCAGGGAATTCCATCCATCTACAGAGGAATATGAGCAGTTTGAGAAAGAGTTGGTAGAGACCTACGAGCGAGGTCAATTCCTGGTCGATCACATCGTTAATATTCGCGACCAGAAAGGAGAGAATAGGAAACTGGAAGTTCATATCAACCTCCTAAAGGATAAAGACGGGCAGATCATTGGTCGAGTTGGCGCGGAGCGGGATGTAACAGATTATTGGGAAACCAAACAACAATTAAATGAATTGACGACCGATTTTGGTAAAGTATTGCATTCTTATTCCTCAACTTTGATCCACTCGAAGCACACTATGGATGCGGTTATTCGCTCTTTCATCTCGAGGGAGGAAAAGAATCCGCAGTCACAACAATTAGATGAGGAAAAGGTAATTATCCTGCTTCAGCAGCAAATTGGCGTTTTACTCAAAACCTTTGAGCGACTCTGGACCAAAAACGAAGAAGTCAACTATTTTAGGGAGCAACAGGTACACCAAATGCAGCGGATATTATCTCTGATTGCTCGAGATATTGGTGCGCAATTTAATATTCAACACTTAGCCATCGTTCGAGATGGATCGATCAAAATCCGGGAAGACATCAATGAAATTGATCGAGGGCATTTCCCGAAAGAGTTATTAAAAGAAATTCGGCAATTGTTGACATCCATACTAAAGCTTTGTAGTTTAGTCACCCTTTCGAGAGGAGTGGAAACCGTGTTGGAAATGGAGACGGTAGTCAACAACCTACGCAGCTATATTTTGACCCGTGTCAAGCAAGCAGAGCAGTTAGAAGCGCTTGATATTTACGACATTATGATCGGCGTCATAAAGAATTTGGGAGAATATGCAACTAAGCGTAATATAGAGTTGAGGGCCAATTTACGGGAACTACGAGATGTGCGCATTGATGGCTTTGAGAATGACCTAGTTCGTGCACTGCTAAACATTTTACACAACGCTATAAAGTATAGCTGGGAGCGCCGATCGCCCGCCATCGCTTTTGTGGCCGTAGATGGCAAAGTAGATAGAGATTGGGTGTACATCCAAATTGAAAATTGGGGCGTCCCTATTACAGCAGAAGAAATTCAACAAGGACTAATTTATAAGGTGGGATACCGGGGAATAAACTCCAGCGATCGCCGCCGCCCAGGTACTGGCCTGGGACTATATGACAGCTTGAAAGTAATTGAAAAACACAAAGGAGAGATGACCATCACCAGCCACCCTTCCCTGGGCAACGCCAAGGATGATTATTCCAATCCTTTTATAACTAGAGTGAACTTGAAATTAGCTCGAACCAAACCCTCTTTATGACGGCAAAAGTACTTTGGATAGAAGACAACGCGGACAACGATTTATACCACTTGACAAGTCCTGTCTATATAGATGGGCAATTCAATCTAGATATTGCTACGAATGCTTCGGAAGCTTTTTACTACCTCAATCAAAGAGGGTATGATGTAATTATCGTAGATATTCGAATTCCTCCTGGCAAAGATCCAGCTTGGCGAAACAAGCACGAATCCTTACGCAGGAGCAACAATGTCAATTCTAGCAGATTGGGTTTGGAATTACTCCGTTGCATATTTGATGAAAATGAACAGCAGCCGACCCTTAAGGTAAATCAAAACCTCAGTCCCGACAGATACGGAATCTTCACCGTGGAACGCCATGACGAGCTCAAAGCTGACTTAGGAAAACTGAAACTGAATAGCATCAAGTACCAGCGGAAAAATGCCATTATGCCTCATACCGCTCTCTTAGACTTCATCAAGAAAGTCAGTGATGAGAATGGCACATCGTCTTCCTAAACTCAAGCCTATGGAAAACGATTATATCAATCTCATAGTCGAAATTTCAGTCACCGTATTTGTCTTCCTTTTGGGTTTGCCCATCTTGGTTAATCAGATCTTTATGCCCGACGATCTCCGTCGGATGAGTAAAAAGAACTACAACGAAAACATCATTGCACAGATCTGCTTCTTAGCTGTAATTCTAGTAGCTATTGTTGCAGTAGCCTACGTTTCTAACATCCATGAAGGGATCTACCTAGGCGCTAAGAACAGTGACATAGTAACAGTACTATTTGGACTTCTACTGTTTTCCACCCTGGGATTCCTGTTCTTCAACATGTTCAAATCCCAGGGCTACCGAGCCAAGATTGTACAAATGATCAAGGCCAAAATTCTTAGGGGCATTAAAAAGACAGAACAACTAGATCCTGCTTTCTTTGAAGATCTACAATACATGGGAATCTATTCGAAAGGCGGGGCGGAGACGCGTAATGTTATTGAAGCTTTGGAAGAGATTCTGACCTGCGTGATGGAGTTGAGGAATGGCTATTTTGACAGCGATGGACTGATCTCCATCATCGATACCTTGTGCAATGCAGTGACTAATTCGGTAGAGCCTGGCAGCAAAAATAATATGATTGAAGTATTGACGATCTACAAGGGTATCCTGATGAAGTTAAGTGACTACAATACGCCGGAGAATGAAGTATTTTATGGCAATGAAACCCGCAAAATCAAGGATTGTACCACAAAGATTGCTTTAGCGGCCTTGAAACGCGATTACGCGGATATGATGCCATTGGTTTTAAATGTAATTACCTTAATTCCACGTTCCTCAGATAAGCTTTTTGACATTGGTCGATTGGCCTTAGGACAAGGCCAGTATCAAATTGCCACCAATGTTTTAGCTGAGATTATGGATAGGGATAATATCGATTATTTAACCATGAACAATTACCTCGGCCTAGTCGCTCACTTCTTTGTATCCGGTGAAAGTGCCAGACAATACGCTAAGCGTTCGTTGCAAACCAATCGAATTGAACCTACTCCCGAACAAACGCGAAGTGCTAAGGAGTATCATTACATCATGTCCAATTTCAAAACGGCCGATTACCTCGATCATTTCTACGAAGATCTTCAGAAAGGCCTAGATCCGAAACTACTCTCCGAAAGCTGAATTCAGCATTTCACCTAAACGGTAACCTGCGGTAGCTAAACGCTTAACGACTACTTCCTGTCCATTCTTTAGGTACAACCTCGAAGGCTTCTGATTGGGCTTTAGCCAAATCTCACGGCCGTTCTCATCTACTTCGTTCACCCCCTGATACCCGTACTTAATGGCCAGCTTATGGCTTTCCAAAGCCCAAAAATCAGGGTCCATCAATTCCAAACCAACGATATCCTCTTTAGGTACCTCGGCTACAATCTCCTCCGCCAATTTCCACAAGCGCTCAATCTCCTCCTCGGTCAAGGCCTCTTTAGGTGTACCATAAGGGTTGATGTTATTATAATTTGCTAAGTAGCCGCAGCCGGA
>CAJXPD010000201.1 GCA_913057785.1 uncultured Lewinella sp.
TAATCGATTCAAGCCGTCTTGTGTTCCGTCAGGTGCATTGGCTTCCATGGCGTTGGCATCGAGCAGGTAGTAATTGAAGGTTGACGTATCACTAGCGCTAGCAGTACTTGCGATAATGGATACTTCATGCTGCCCGACTGTATTGGGAACAATCGTGTGGGTAAGGCTTGTTCCCATAGCGGAAGCGATTTCCATTCCGTTATCCAATAACCTCAGGTTAGCTTCAAGACTGGAGGCGGCTTCTACTTCCAAGTTTTCACCGGGGTTGAGGATAATGTTCCCCTCGGCCGGACGCACAAAACTGGTGATCAATTCTGCGCTAGATGCAAAGACATCTACAAAAATGTCAGAACCATCGGTATCTCTCCCGACTGTACTACCGTTGGCATTCCGAAAAACGAAAGCCATCTGAAGGACTTGTTCTCCGTCAGGTACTCCGTAGTAATCCTTGATGTTGTAAGAGATTTGATAGGTGTCAGTGGCGGTGCGAGTCATCAGCACGGCCTGGTCGGTAGTAGCCCATTCACTCTTCACATATTTCCAATCCGAGGGGCTATTGCTGGTGCTGGTAATTACCCCCGTATGGGCATAGACATCTCCGGTAAAGCCGGCCAGTGCCCCGTTTCCTTCAGTTGCATGAAAGGTGATGGTCACCATTTGATCTACTACGGGGAAGGCAGGATCAGTAGTGATGACTTGAGCATACACCCATTGAGTTAGACAAAGCGTAATACAGAGTAAAAAGCGTGATTTCATCTCTTGTTTTTTTGAGTTTAAGCGCGGAAAGAAGTTCCACAGGCTTTCAATTGAGTCTTTGTGTTTGTGTGTTTGGAATATCGATTGTTATACTACATGTTACCGATTCAATAAGAATTTTTGCAATATAGAATCATCCCCCTGTCTAATTTCCAGGAAGTAAATACCGTTTAACCAAGTTGAAGGAATACTTAACGGGGTCTGTTGGTTGGATAGTTGCGATGGAAGCCTGCCACTAAGCTTTAGTCCTCCAAGTGAGTCCCAAATTCTGTAGCTGATTGCTGCCGTGTGGTGTTGAAGGAAGGTGGTAAAGGTAAGCGTTTCTTGAACGGGATTGGGAAAGATTTTTGCACTAATGGCAGACATTCCCTCTTCTTCGACCGTATTGGTGATGGAAGTCCCTTCGATGATATGGTAATAATCATCTACCAGTAAGTCTGTAAACACTTCGTTTTGACCACTAGGCCACTTAACGACCAAACTATCAATTTCCGTATACTCACCTAGACCAAAATGCACGCTTAAACTATTCTGTGAGGCGTAGCCAGTGCCTGCCATTACTTGATCGCATAGCCGAAGATCGGTAGCAAACAAATAAACCATGGCACCAATAGCATCGCGATTGCTCAGCGTTCCTTTCAGTTCAAGGCTAATCCAGTGATGCTCGTTGTTCGTTTGATTGACAAGTAATTGATTTCCATCAGTCGCTCCACTATTAGCAATGACAATATCTAGTTTTCCATCTCTATCCATATCCAAGGTAGCTGTACCGTACCCTCCCAGAGAGCTATTTAAGGGGCTATTGGAGCTGCTGACCGCAAAAGTCAGATCCCCTAGGTTTCTATACATCACATTATCATAAAACTCGCCGAAGACGGGGAAGTAGGTTTCATTGGAAACATAAAGGTCCACCCATCCATCATTATCATAATCCATCCAAGTTGTACCCCAACCCATTCCCAGGTCATCGACCTTGGCCGAGCTGGAAAGGTCGGAAAAAGTACCATCCTGATTGTTCAGATACAAGGTGTTTTCATACAGATTGGTAATGTATAGATCTAGATACCCATCATTATTAAAGTCAGCGGCGTCGACACCCATGCCTTGGCCTTCGTAATTCACGCCTGCCTCGATTGAGACATCCGTGAACTGCCCTTTTCCATCATTTTGATATAGAATATTGGCTTGGTCCGCATCATGGGAGAGGTAAAGGTCTTGATCGCCATCGTTGTCGTAATCGAAGAATACGGCGCCCATGTTCAATTGAGTGTCACTGGTGCCAGATGGGATCGTGACATCGATGAAAGTACCATTCCCTTGATTCAGGTACAAGGCATTTTCACTTCCTAAATTAGCCCAGTAGATGTCCAACCAGCCATCATTGTTGACGTCGGCTAATAATACAGTTTGTACCTTTCCTGTATTGCTGATGCCACTTTCCTGGGTAACGTCCGTGAAGATACCATTGCCATTGTTTCGGAATACCTGAGACGGCACATCTCTGTTTCCCAAAACAAGGTCGGCCCAACCGTCATTGTCCAAGTCTCCCCAGACAGAGGCGCCAGAGTCCAATTCTATAGCTATGCCAGCTTCTTGACTGACATTTGAGAAGGTACCATCACCATTGTTGCGATATAGAATGTTGGACTTGGCAATGCGGGTGAAATAGAGGTCTTCCCAGCCGTCATTATTGTAGTCTATTACAGCCACCCCTCTGTTGAAGCCCACGTTGTTGATGCCAGCCTCCGAAGACATATCTATATAGGCGGCCTGACTATAAAGCAGAGGCCCAATAAAAAGCAGTAAGCTTGAGTAAAAGGTCCATTTCATAGGCAAAGTAATTTTTTCTAGGCTGCCAGACATCCGAAGTCTTTAAGACTTCGGATGTCTAAGCAGCTAAGAACACTCAATTTTTCTTGCGCAAAGCCACACCTTGCAAGCCTGCTAACTCAATCTTCAGGGCATTGTTCCCTTCAGAGAGGATACTCTTCCCGGTCTCTAATAGTAATTCATAAGAACCTTCTTCCTGCAATTCAATGGTTTGAGTGCTTTCCGATCGATTAAATACGACAAGCACTTCAGCTTCTTCATTACTGCGCTTGTAGGCTAGGGTCATGGCTTGGTCATCTGCTAGGGTGAAATCCAAATCTCCATCGACGAGGACTGGATTGGAAGTCCGCAGATCAGCTAAGGCTTTATAGTAACTTAGTAATTCAGTATTAATCACAATTTCATCCGCTGGTCGCTCCACGTTTTCCTGGAAATTGGCTCGTTCTGTTTGATACGTGACATCGTCCCACCACATGGGCTTGCGGCAATCTGGATCATCGGCGCCCCACATTCCTAGCTCGTCACCATTCCATACCTGAGGTGCGCCAATGAAAGTGAATTGATTTAACAACAGCAGTTTTTGCTCTTGCACTGTCTTTTGATCGGGTTTGTGGATTTTATATGCTGGGTCATCGTTCGGCTTGGCCTTGTATTTGTTCATATTTTTATTGAACAGAGAGGTAGATAGTCTGGGCGTATCATGACTGGCGGATACATTCATCATGGCATAGAGCTTGTCCTTTTTGATACCATCGTTGATACGGTTAATCCCAGCCACAAACTCGCTAGGCTTCAGTATAGGTTTTGCTTGTGCGAAAAAACCTCTGGCTATTCGATACCAGCGATAATTCATGATAGCGTCAAACTGATCTCCTGATACAAAAGGGCGCGGATCCATAAAATGATCTGGCCACTCCTGCCACCAAATCTCCCCGACGAGGTAGGCTTCTGGATTAACGGCCCTAATCTCTTTCCGGTAATCCCTCCAAAATCCTTGAGGTACTTCCCCGGCCACATCCAATCGGAAGCCGTCCACTCCATCACTTGGGTCTCCATCTCCATTAGGATCCAACCAGCGACGAGAAACAGCATATATGTATTCCTTCAAGCTAGTAGAGCCTAGGTTTCCTTCAAAAGGCATTTCCTCATCATCTTCCGGTATGATGGCTTTATTCACTACGGCCAAGGTCTTTGTACCGGCCCAGCCTTCAAATTCAAATTCGTCTTCCGGTGTATTCGGGTCATCTAAGGATAGAATATTGAACCAATCTCGGTACGGAGAGTCATTGCCCTTTTCTTTGATATCCTTGAGTGCGAAGAACTCTGTCCCAGTGTGGTTCCATGAGTAATCGAGGATTACCCGCATATTCCTCGCTTTGAAAGCTTTTACCACCTCCCAAAATAAGGAGTCAGCGGTTGTCCATTCCCAGGTAGATGGATCGATGGGCGTTTCAGCGGCGATGATTTCTATATCTCGATCCGGATTTGGACCGAAATTTCGATCAATGTGTCGATAGTTGCGTGCATCATACTTATGTAATGACGGAGAGTCGTTTAGTGGATTAAAATAGATTGCATTGACGCCCAATGATTGGATGTAATCAACTTTATCGAGTACACCTTGCAAATCTCCACCAAATCGTCTAGCTTGCGTGGCTGGGTAAAAACCTTCCACCTTGAGATCTTTTTGCCAGCTTTCCCTGGCATACCAATCATGGCCCCAATCTGTTACAGACCAAGTATCAGGGATGAAGCCGGGATATGCACCGACCATGTCCTTTGGTCTTGGGTCGTTAGAAGGGTCTCCATTGCGAAATCGTTCTACGAAAATCTGATACCAGATAGCACCCTTACTCCAGGCTGGTGCATCCTCAAGAGCCGTGGAGGAATTGGCAACATCAGAAGTTGAGTCCTTAGATGTTTCGGTGGAACAAGATGCCCAAAGTAGGCCCAGGCATAGGCTGAGATGGTAAAGCTTTTTCATGACTAGAAGGTTACTTACGCCTTGTTTAATTTGCTCAAGTAATAATCCGAAGGCGTAATCAAGAAAGGTGGACTGGATGGAACTTTTCAGCGTAGATAAACGACCATCCGTAGGTTGGTTTCTGGGCAAAATAAAGGAGGTTGTGCAATAGTAATTTCAGTATAATACTGAGGGACATTACCCTTTACACAACCTCCTGGGAGCGGCGTGGGTTCGAGTATGCTAACCACACCTAACAAGGTTCAACGCAGATCACTAGTTTTTAGTGACCTTGTAAGTATAGTCTGCTGTGTTGATAATCAACTCAATGGTATAGTTGCCGTCCTCAGCGATAGCGATATTATCACCACCGTATTCTAAAGATCCATTGGCATTTGTATCTCCGAAGTTTAGCGCCCAATCATCATTCGCACGGAACTTAATCTCTCCGGCAACTAGATCTAGAGTGATCTCTGGATTGCCACTGTCTATATTCACGGTCATGTCTTGGTCACTGTCCCAGCCACCGGGCGTAGATGAACCTATCAATCCCCAGTTGGTAGCTTCTTGAACGTGCGTCAAGTTATTCAGGTTTACACTCAAGCGGTATACACCAGCTGTACCTGCAACAATGTTATCGGAACCTGCCTCCAAGGTGCCATCTGCTCCCGTGTCTCCATAATTCACATCCCAGCTAGGTCCATCGGTGAATTTGTATTCTGCATTGTCAACGGGAAAGAAAATGAAGCCTTCGAAATTGCCATCGCTCAGACGTGAAAAGATCACTGTATTTTCATTGGCAGGATCCCAACCTTGATGACTGCCAGGTACTTGCAATCTAGGGTAGATTACAATTGCTTTATAAGGCGTCACTGACATGCCCACAGGCTGAGAGATTAAAGCATCCACTTTGTCACTCACTGTAGCTACTACTCGAATTTCTAGATCAGCCGCTACATTATCAGGATAACCCGCCGCCAGCAAAATGCCATTTAATTTACCAACTGTGATATCGTCTACCGATAAGCCAGTGGTGAGGCCTAGAGAAATGGCGGAGCCAAAGTCATTACCTACTCGGTCCAATTGTAGGTCATAATCAATACCTGCATTGTAACCAAAGTCAGCACCTGTCCAAGTAAAGGCAGTTAAGATATTATTCTGATCGTCTTCATTTAAAACAAAGCTGTTACCACCACTTGGTGTAGTGATTGTTGGTGCCTCACCTAACTTCAAAAAAGGCCCAACTTCTTCTTCTAAACATCCTGTCGCCAAAACCGTAAGGGCTAGTAGCGGAAGGATTATATATTTTCTCAACATGATGATTCTTCTTTAATCGTGATCAAATTAATATCCAGCGTTCTGCTTCAAGTTTGGATTCGCTGAGATATCATTAGATGGAATAGGGAATAGGTTTCTCGTCTCAGCGGTGCTAATACCGTCAGCTGCACCACCTTTCCAAGGCCACAAATAATCAGAAGCACTGAAACGATTGAAGCGGATCAAGTCCGTTCTTCGGTGACATTCCCATACCAACTCTCTGGCACGTTCATCTAGGATGAAGTCAAGGCTCAAGTCCGCCTGAGCGATATTACCAGAAGCATCGCCATAAGCTCTTGTCAATACTCTGTTTACATATTCAACTGCAGTTGGGATACTTCCTGATCCTCCTCTCAATACAGCTTCCGCATACATCAAGTAGGCATCTGCCAAGCGGAACATAGGGAAGTCTGTATCTGGGAAGGTTAAGTCAGAACCCACTGAGCCATCCGCATTAATGTTCTTCCACTTAGTGATCGCATATCCTTCCGTGAACTGAGAGATATCAGAAATCTCAAGTGTCTGTCCATCTACGTGGAACAAGGCCCGGCTATCGAAGCTTGGACGCTCGATGGAGTAGGTGTAATCTGGACGATCCAAGAATAATTTGATGGTGTATAGACCGTCAGAGTCGATCACGATGTTATCTCCTCCCTCATCCATAATGGCATCAGCACCTGTATCGCCATAGTTCAGACCCCAGTCATCGTTCGCACGGAATTTAATCTCTCCTGCCACTAATTCGATGGTGATTTCCACTGTACCTGTTTCGGCATTGTAAGTCATGTCCGTATCACTATCCCATCCGCCTGGTGTGGAAGAACCGATAATTCCCCAATCAGTCTTGGTTACACTATAAGTTAGGTCATCGGTATTGACTTTCACCTGGTATAATCCAGGATCGGCTACTGAGAGATTATCTCCACCTGGGTCTAGCGTTCCATCAGCACCGGTGTCACCCCAGTTCGTATCCCATCCACCAAGGGCAAATTTGAATTCCCCAGCTTCTGCGAAATATAGATAGCCTTCATAAGCATTATCGCCATTGATAGAAGCTAATGCCGTAGAATTCAAAGCAGGGTCCCATCCTTGGTATCCACCAGGAGCGTTCAATAGAGAGTAGTTAGCACTATTTCCTTCAGAAGGTGCAACTACTTCAGCACTTGATCCAATGGTTGGGAATTTGTTCACTAGTGCACTGGTGGTACGAATACCGCCCCATCCGCCATCGATTCCAAATTCAGTTGGATTCATATTTCCTCCAACTGCGGCGTGGATGATGAAGGTAGTACCACCCCATGTACGGGTGTTAATACCGTCAAATGTAACTGGGAAAATAATCTCTTCGGACCCATCATTATCGGCCATAAATAGATGACCAAATTCATCTTCCAACTTATATCCAGCTTGGATCACTTTCTCACTATATTCTGCAGCTTCCGTGTAGGCTGGGTTGCCGGTGTAGACTTCGGCGTTTAGATACAATTTTGCCAACAACATCCAAACAGCACCTTGATCTGCTCTTCCGTATTCGTTGGAGCGAGCCGGTAATAGGATCGTTTCGATCTCTTTCAATTCTGTTTCGATGAAGTTGTACAAATCGGTACGAGAAATCTGCTCAGGGAAGAAAGCACCTACGGCATCTTCTTCCGTCACGAACGGTACATTGCCGAAAAGGTCCAGGGCGTGATAGTAGCTCAATGCACGAAGGAATCGAGCTTCTGCGCGGAAGACAGCTACATCAGAGCGCAAGCTTCCGTCCACACCACGGCCATCTAATTTAGCATCAGTAGTCTCTCGCAAATATTCATTGCAAAGAGAGATCTGATAGAAGATTCGGCTGTAGAATGCGTTGATGAAAACATCATTGGCATCCCAGTCCTGCTCGTGGAAATCTTTGATCGTTTGGTCATTCCAGCCAATAACAGCTTCGTCAGTAGGTAGTTCCTGGTGGTACCAATATCCTCTCAGATACTGGCCGAAACCTTCGTCAATACCAGCAATATCTGCCTGACCACTGGGTCCTTGCTGACCGCTTACGGCAAGTCCTGCATATAGTTTTGCAAGGACCTGTCGGTAAGCGTTAGGATCTTCATACACTTTGGCTGATGTGATCTCGTCCTCATCAATGGGTACGGTATCGAGATCATTAAAGCAGGAGGTCACTAAAATGGACACCCCTAGTAATAAAAACAGTTTATCGATATATGATTTTAAAGTCATTGTTCCAATGATTTTATTGATCAGAAATTAGCGTTTACACCAAACAAGAAGGTTCTTGAACGAGGATAGATGTTACTATCAATACCTCCGAACACCTCAGGATCTAGTCCAGTATAATTGGTGACAAGCAATGGGTTTTGTAGGGTTCCATATACCCGAATATTTCCAGCTTTCTTGAATACCTCATTGAAGGTATAGCTCAAGGTAATGTGATCCAATCGCAAGAAGGAACCATCTTGGATGAAGTGATCGCTGAAGTATTCTGGCGTATCAAATCCAATTTCATTGATGTCAGAATGTACATTTAGCAAGTAGAGGGTTGGGTGGAACAAGCGATCATAGAAGGCTTGATCAGATTGTACATTATTGTACACGTAGTTTCCGATACTCGCTCTACCGGCCATAGCTAGGTCAAAGTTCTTATAAGTTACATTAGTGGTCAAACCGAAGAATACCTGTGGTGCTGGGTTTTTGAATCGGTACTGATCATCAGCCGTCACCTGACCATCTCCATTGCGGTCTACATACAGGCCTTCTATAGGTTGACCATTTTCAGCATAAACTTGTTCGAAAACCAAGAATGAACTGGCAGGGAATCCTACACTGTGGATCTGGATGGTATTACCTACACCTCCAGAAATTCCTCCGGTCAGTACACCTAAGTAAGAAGGATCATCAGTAGCAGTCAATCGAGTGATCTTATTTTCATTGGCTGTTACGTTAAAGCCAATTTCCCAAGACACATCTTTCTTACGGATTGGAATTGCATTAATAGAGAACTCCACCCCGCGGTTTTCCAAATCACCAACATTGGTATTGATGAAGTTAGTAAGGTTGGTACCGGCTGGTACTGGGATGAAGTTGATCAAATCCTCTGTTTCACGCAAGTAGTATTCAATCGAACCAGTAATGCGATCATCGAGGAATCCGAAGTCCAATCCCACATTGTAAGTGGTTGTTTCTTCCCATTTGATATTGGCATCATATCCTTCCGGACGGATGGTGTTTACGAATCCGTTTCCGAACTGGTAGCGCGCATTGTCAAAGCCAGTTAGGTATCGAGGAAGGTATTGGTAAAAACCTCCGACATCTTGCTGACCAGTCACCCCATATCCGACTCTTAGTTTCAAGTTAGAAAGGGTACCGGAGCCATTCCCATCGATGATCTTCCAAGCAGCAGCGGCAGCAGGGAAAAGCCCCCATCTAGTATCTGGACTAAAGCGTGATGTGCCATCTCTTCTCAGGGTCGCAGTCAACAATAACTGATCAAACAAGGTCACATTTAAGCGTCCAAACAAGGACAGCAGATAAAGTTCTCCTGTATTTTCTCCGTCTACAACATCGATCCCTGCAATATCAGAATTGAAGAAACTGTCTTCGAAAAAGAATCGCTGCCAAGAGTAACCTGCCATCACATCTATCTTAGTAGAACCAAACACGTTGGCATAGTTTAGATAGAATTCCAGCAATTCGTTCTTCTTAGTTTGGTCGTAGGTATTTTTCACCCCGCCTCCAGTAGCTGCATCAAAAGCAAAGGAAGCATTACCTGGGACGTCAATTGTTCCTTCCCCTTTAGAATAGTCATATCCTAGGTTTAGGTTAGCTCTTAATTCAGGTAGGAAAGAGAAACGATAGTCGAAACTCGCATTAGCAATGAATCGCTGTACATCTGAGCGGTTTTTGCTCATTTCTAATAGTGCTAATGGATTCGTCGGAGATAAGGTGTTTGGCTGACCGTTATCCTGTACCCAGGTATAGAATCCGCCATATGGGCTACTTGGATCTAATACGGGTTGGGTTGGATCAAAGGCTACAGCTGAACCGATAGCGCCTTGGTTGGCAAAAGTGTTATTAGTGAACATGCTTTTCAAGTTCACATTAATCTGTAGGCGATTGTCAAGGAAACCGGGAGAAAGATTCAGCGCTGCGGTAGTTCTTTCGAAACGGTCGGTCTTCAAAATCCCTTCCTTATCCGTGTAACCTAAGGATAAACGGTAAGGGATTACACCAATACCGCCAGAAAGGCTAAGGTTGTGGTCTTGAGCAATACCAGTCTGGTAGATTTCCGATTGCCAGTCCGTATTCGCACTTCCCATCAAGTTCTTCGATGGATGATCGTCTGGAAAACGCTCATTGATTAATGCCCGGAATTCATCTCCGGTAAGAACATCTACATTATCGATGGCATTGCTAAATCCAACGTTACCATTATAGTTAATACGAATTTTCTTTCCTAGAGATCCTTTCTTGGTAGTGATCAAAATTACACCATTAGAAGCTCTCGATCCGTAGATGGCAGTTGCAGAAGCATCCTTCAATACCGTGAAGGTTTCGATATCGTTCGGGTTGATAACATTAAGCGGGTTACGAGAACCGGAAACCCCTCCGTTATCAACAGGTACTCCATCAATTACAATCAAAGGATCGTTGGAGGCACTTAGTGAAGATCCTCCACGAATGCGAATAACAGCTCCTCCTCCTGGATCGGAACTGTTGGTGATCTGAACACCAGCAATCTTACCGGCTAATAGTTCTTGTGGGCCAGTAATTGCCCCTCTGTTAAAGTTCTTTGTGCTCACCGTCTGTACGGAGCCGGTGGCATCTTCACGTTTCACTGTACCATAACCGATCACTACTACTTCTTCCAATAACTCACCTGCAGATAGTTGTACATCCAACTTATCAGCGCTGGTAATATCTACATTGATCGTAGAATAACCCGTATAACTTACGACTAGTTGGGTGGCATCAGCGGGAACTTCCAAGGTATAATTCCCGTCAAAGTCGGTAATGGTACCGCTCGAAGTACCTTCAATGAGAATGTTGGCCCCGATAAGAGGCTCTCCACTGTCGGCGTCGGTAATAGTACCGCTTATGGTGCGTTGACCAAGCAAGATTGCCGGACCTAGCACGATTGCCGTTAGCAGCATAAACGTTTTTATCAGTCGCTTCATAAAATAGAATTTGTAAAGAACTTTGAAAAAATGAGCTTACTTATAAATGTTGACTTAATGTATGACAAATCAACTCCTATATCGTCTAGTCTATCTCCTGCAGCGCAAGAGATCAGTTTAATCGACTAGTTTTGAATGATATAAGGAAGTACGCGCAGTTTGCCGAGAATGATCGGCATTTGCACTCGAAAGGTGTTTGATGATACTTTCGCAAAACGAAACTATCTTTCTCATTTTTTTCAAAGACATCCTAAATCTATGGAATGAAAAAGATATAGTTTGTAAATACTTCGCGTTTTGCAAAATCTTTGCCAAATAGGATAGCTTGGTAAATTCCGTGGCAAATGCCACTCTACACGTGATGGGTGAGTATTTGTGCTGACGGTAAATTGATTGATCAGCGAGATAGTCCTGGTCATAGATACGCTCTAATCTCGGACTCAAAAAATGTGAAGATGTAGAGTAAAGTTCCATAATTTACCACGTTGAAGGGAGACTGTTCCAATCCGTTTTTGAAGGCACAACAAAAATAGCGAAGAGTGGCAAGCGGATGAAGCCTATAATATACTAGAGTGGAAAAATGTGGAGCATGTTTTTTTATATGTTGTTGATTGTTAATGAGTTATGGTTTTTTGCGGACTTGTGAAAAGTGGATGAAAGTGGGTCTATGAGCGTGAAATTGGCCAAAATGAAGGGAAAAAGTGTAGCTTTTTAACAGAATTGTATCAGTTTTTGGGCCAAAATGAGGGGCGTAAGGTAGTGGTAAAGGGGAAATGATCGATTAGTTATCATTGTAGAAGGAACCGATACTCATGATGTGGTTCTCGAAATGATCTCTTTCAACAGTTGATTTATTCTTGATCTGGGCTCGGTAGTTATAAATGGTATTAACAGAATAACGCAGGAAATGAGCAATCTTATAACTGTCACTAATACCCAAGCGAATTAGCGCAAAAATCCGCAGTTCAGTGGTAAGTAATTCTCCCTTTTTGGGAACGATTTTCTGGTTTTCACCCAATAGAGAATTGAATTCATCCACAAAATTGGGATAGAGTCGCAAGAAGGCTCGGTCGAAATTTGCATAGAACTCCTTTAGCTCCGATTCGACAAAAGTTTTAGACTCCGTCATTTTTATCAAAGCCTTCAATTCCTTGGTCATCACCTTCTTTCGAACCACTTTTTGGTAGGATTCCAGCTTGTCAATATATACGGAACATTGATTGAGAAAATGACCGATATACTCTTCTTTGATATAATTGGCTTCTTTTAGCTTTTCGTTAGACTCATTGAGTTTATGATTGGATTCATGTAAGCGAGTGTTCACCTTTGACAGCTCTGTATTTAAGTTGTGTAGGTTTTGCCGGGCCCGCGATAACTTCTTCATCTGTAAATAGATGGCGCTAAGGGTGATGACCAACAGGATAGAGATGGCGGTAATGAAACCTAAATAAAACCTCAGTTTATCCTGCTGCTGTTGTTCTTGCCTTTGATAGGCCTCATTAATGATGGGGTAGATTTTAGAGATTTCTAGCTTTCGCTGGCGGGCATTATAGAAATTAGCATCTGCTAAAGCATATTCAATGTAGTTGTTAGCACGCTCGATTTCTTCTTCCTGGTACAATTGCATGGCTAAGTTTGCCAGCGATGCATTTTCCTTTATTACTGCTTCGATATCGCTCATCGTGGAGCGAATCAACCACTGTTTTTGCTCAATATTTTGGTTCAGTTGGGCGTAGATACCGGCTAGGGTAGCAGTCGCTTTGGCATAAAGCGCAGAGGCGGGTTGCAGCTTGTTCTCACACAGGTCCAGATAAATTTCCTTCGCCTGGCTTATTCTTCCATCGGCCAAGTGGATCAATCCTACCTCCAAAAGGTAATCATTTGACTGTTCATCCAAAACCTCAAGGAGGGAATCTTGGTAGGACCTAGCCTGTAGACCATAGGCCGGACCAAAGTCCCCAACACTGGCATACAATTGCAGCCCCTCATAGGCTCTTTTGTATTCCAGAAAATACCGTTTCAGCAAGCTATTTGGAATATTCGAGCGGTCGATGTTTGCCAGGTTCTCAACGGACTCCTTGTACATCCCGGCAGCCGTCAATATACTGGCAAGCTTGAGGGTGGCTTCGGTTTTCCAGGTTGGTTTATTCAATCGATCGGCCAAGCGTAGGTTGGCATAGGCATAATGCAAAGCAGAATCAAAGCGATAGATCTGGTACTCTGCAAATAACTCATTTTGAATGGCATAGATCGCTTCTGGAGAGCCCGAAGCGGCCCGAAGCTGTTCTTGGATCCGGGCAATCTGGCTTTTTTTAGCCTCGATATAGGTGTCCTGGGACTGAAGTTTCTCATCCAGTTCCTGTAATAAGGAATCAATCTCGACACTGGCAGAAGCCGGAGGAAGACTGAGTACAAGAAACAATATGATCCCGGAGACAACTCGCATAAGGATTGAATTCAAACAGCTTCTCAATTTAAGACTTTATTCCCATTAAAAAAAAGCCAAAATATGGAGCCGAAAGCAAACTTCCAACCCGGATTTCCGGGTTGCGTTGATAGACCGTCAAATTATCAATTAATACCAAGGTCTATAGATGGAACGATCTAAACGATACTTAGGTTTTCGAAATCAAAATGCCATAAGGTTTCAGGGCTAAAAGCGTGCCTTGAAGACTGGCTTGTTCTTGTAAAAGAATCTCTTTGAATTGAGAAAAAGTGGGGTCCTCTACCTCTAGAGCAGTATTTGATGTATTGACTAGGACCGTGTTGCTTTTTCCTTCATAAGTGGTGGTAAAAGCAAAAAGGTTAGGGTGTTGACGGAGGATCGGGTTGTACTCTCCCAATCTAAAAGCAGGATTCTCTTTGCGGATCGAAAGCAATTGTTTGTAAAAATGCCACAGAGATGCGTGATCCAATTTTTGAGAGGATAAGGCAAGTTGCTCAATAGCTTCCGTTTGCCATATGGATAGATCCCACCATTCACCGGTATCTTGGTACCAGATTGCGTTGCCGGAATCCGTATGATTCGCAGTCCAGGGGAAGGCTTCACGGACGGGAATATGGTTGGCATCGGAGCCCCATTCGTGCGTTTTGCCGGTCATGCCTAATTCCTGACCGTAATAAATAGACGGAACGCCCGGGAGCAACAAGTTTAAAGTGGCAGCAGTTCTCATTTGCCCTTCACTGCGGTTTACTACGCTTGCCCACCGGTCGGTATCGTGGTTTTCTAGGAAATTGATGGTATAGGTGGAGTTTTTGAACTTGTTTTGACTTTCTTTAATCACTTGATGAATTCTGCTGGGGGCCATTCTGATGCCATTTTGATCAGAGGCTTTGTACATGTCGTGCGTGCCTTCTTCTCCTGCTAAGGCAAAGCGTAGGGGAAAACTAAAAGCTGCATCCGCTCCACTCTTCTTGACCATCTCGTCACCATATTCATTCCAATTGGACTGCTCTCCCAGGATGAAAACGGCCGGATTGATCTTCTTACAGGCCGTAAAAATGGGCAGCCAGAATTCCTGGTACATATTCGTGAAGAGCCCTTTGTAATCCAGGTCGTCCATAATGTGGTCAATACGAAATCCGTCCACCCCATCATCAAACTTACCATCCTGATTGGGGTCTACCCAGTAGGTGTAAAAATCCACCATCCACTGCTTGACTTTAACATGGTTGAGATCTAGAAAGACAATATGATGTTTATCCCCTGGCCAGGCAGTGAAATCATGCAAAGGAGACCGAGAAGGCATAAAAATCTGCTCAGGAAATTCATTTAAGGAGTCGGGGTAGTAGATGAAATCCGTGTATACTGAGGCCGGGTTTTTGTAGGAATCATCAAACCAGATATGGCCACTTTGGGCATACTGAGTTTCCATATCCATGAGAAATTTCATGCCCTTTTGATGTACCGCCTTGACAAACTGGATGTAGTCGGCTTTGGTTCCATACTCTGGATCGATCTCCTCATAATCCGTTGGAAAATAGTTGTGGTAAAAACCAGATTCATAAAGCGGCGTGAACAAGATGGTTGTAACCCCGAGCTCTTCCAAGTAATCTAACTTTTCCACGAAACCATTTAAATCTCCATGCCGATCCCCATTGCTATCATAGAAACTGCGTTGCATGACATGGTAAATCACCTCATTGTTCCAATTCTGATCCATTGCAGCCTTGTCATTCTGTTGTTCATCAGTATCAGCCTGCTTGTGGCAGGCATAGAAAGTGACCGCAAGTGCTAAGCAAACAATCAGGATTGAACTTCTTCTAAGGAGTATCATAACAATCAGGTTTAGTTGTAGAAAGACTAGATAGTTTTAGATTGGTTTTCAACTACAAAGCAGGAAATGTCACTTTTCTTAGGATGGTCTTACCCATAGGAACAAGCCTGAGGGTTTTTTCTTCTTGTTCTGCATTGCTTAGTTTACACTCCAGGAATATTTCACTTTCGTGAAAGGTCTGAGCCTGTAGATCTGTCTTCCAGTTGAACGTCTGTGCTTCTGGTAGGACCAGTCCCTCCAGGTTCTCCTCTATCGGGAAGCAGTAATAATCTTGGAAGTTCCTATAGCCGTATTCCTTGATCGATTCCTCTCGGTGTTCAATCTCAAAAGCATATACTAAGGGGCCTCTCTGCAAGTACTTTTCTTGATTGTTGGCCGATTTAATTTTGACTTCATTCTGAAATCGTATTGAAATTTTGTCTCCATCTCTCCATTCCTTACGAAGTGTATAATAGCCTTCAGTGACCTCTCCCAAAGGAGCATCAGATTCAATTGAGGTAGTCCACGCTGGTTTCCGCAGGAGGAGGCTGAAGGTAGTGGGGCGGTCCAATGTGATGGTAAAGGTAACTTCATCAGACAAGGGGTAATTGGTGAGTTGTTCAATGGATAGGTTTGCTCCTTCAATTGCAGTAGATAGTTGAGATGGCCCATACAGTAAAGCTGCCACACCATCGGACGTTTTCATCCACATTTGCTCCACAAAGTAAGGCAGATTTCGACCGTAATTCGGCGTGCAGCAGACTGCAGGTTCAGAATGTGTAGGGGAATATTTATACCGTGGATCATCCCTTGTTTCTCCCTCCTCATGATGTTTGCCATCCATAATGTAGCAATTGTCAGGTTTGCTATAGGTAATCGCTGAGCCATTACTATTACGGGCCCCAAGCATGGCATTGTAGGTTAGTTTTTCCGCACGATCCGCGAACTGAAGGTCCCCCGTTTTCTGAAGTATGGAACCATAGGAGTTGCGAAGCTCCAACATGCTGCAATATTCGCTGGCCGTATGATCAGGGTGAGCTTCTAGTTTAGAAATCCACTCATTGCCATGTCCGGCACCAGAGGGCAGTAGACAGGTCTCCAATTTTGCCAACATATTTTGGTAGGCCTGTTCTAGTTCAGGATAACCAGTGCTATAATAAGCCTGGGTCAGGGATCGAATATGCTCATAGGTATGGACCGCATGGCCCTCAAATAGTGAATCCTTTTCCAGTAGGTAAGGATAGCGCATATCATTGAAGGATCGATTGATGTTATAGGTAGAAAAGGCTTTGTACAAATACGTGGCGTAGTCTTGATACATCTTCTTTCCCGTAATTCTATAGAGGGTTTCGCAAACATCTGTGAGCATCAAGCCATGTGTCACTCCACCAAAGGCATTCTTTAGGTAAAATGGATTGCGTCCTTCTTCGCCATACGCTTTCATAGTAACGGACATCGCCTTTTCTACAGCAGCTAGGACTTCTACTTTCTGCGTGAACTCATAATAGGCAAGGAGCGTTCTGAAGGCCGTGGTTTGCGCCCAAAGTTCTCCGTTTGAACCCTCGTGCTGGTATCTTAAATTGGACTTATAGATACCTATATAGCCATCCTGAGCTTGAGACTGTAATAGATTGTCGACAATGGCGTGGCTCTGTTCGATGGCAGCTGCATCTTGGGTGAGAAAGGCATGCCGGACAAAGCCATCCCACCAGTTGCCGATGGTTTCGGCATTCCACCACATAATAGACTTTTCCCAAGCCGCACCGGTAAGGACTAGGTCTCCCATCTCGGGGATATCCTCCATTCCTCCTCTTCTAGCTGTATTGTACAGATCATCTGCCTTAATACCCGGATACAACTGAGACAATGCCCCCACTAATCCCTCTTGCAAATCTTGTTGCATCATTTTCAGGATCCACCCTTTTGGCTGTACACTTCCGCTAGGGAATAACTCAAATTTGGGGGGTAGAGGCTTCACGGGGTTCTGGAAGAATTGTAAGGCGTCACTGTCATCTTGGATAGTCTCAGCAACCTTATTTACCTGCTCGACGAAATTTTCTCCCTGGGAACCTTCAGTCTCGCCCTGGCAAGCACATAGCGTACATAAGATCATAAGCCAAATTACTTTTTGCATCAGTCTGAGGATTTATTTTTCATTGAAAAGCGCATACATCTCCAATCGCTTATCTACTCCTTTTTCTGCTTTGTAAGCTTTTAGAATGTCATGTAGATCTTTGACAAGCTTGGGCTGCTTTTCCGATATATCATGATTATTCATGGGATCTTCTCTTAGGTCAAAGAGCTCCAGTTCATCATAAGTGAGATGCCATCTTAAAAACCATTGACCTTGGCGTATCCAATACCCTTCTACATGATCTCCCATCACATTGTTGGGATCCTTGCTGCGGGTACTGATGACGTTTCCATATACGTTTTGACGAAGCTTCTTGTGGGGATCTTCAATCACTTCCCGAAAGGACTTCCCATAGAAGTCATCTGGTATCTCAATTCCTGCATAGTCCAGAATGGTTGCGGGGATATCTGCGCTATGAATCAGAGAAGAACTTCTAACGCCTTTATCAATCTCATTGGCCCAGGCAAAAATGATGGGGGACCGGAAGGAGAGGTCATAAATAGAACTCTTCCCCTTATCTCCTCCATTATGTGACCTCATGGGATCATCGGAGAACTCTTGATCTGGAGCTTGCTCCCAGCCGTTGTCATTCACATATACGATTAATGTATTGTCGTACAGGTCTTTTTCCTTGAGATGGCTCACCAACTCACCCCAAGCGTCATCAAACCATGTGCAGTTTGCATAGTATTGCTTGGCTGATTCACTCATATCTGCATCTCTATAGAGGTCGTAATACCCTTCAGGTGCATCGAAAGGGTAGTGAGGGAGAGAAGGAGCATACCAAAGAAAGAAAGGTTGGCCTGTCGTTTCCGCTAAGAAATCATAGACCGGCTGATTCGTTACTCTAGCTAGATCCATTCCTTCACCGCCCATATGCTTAAGGAACCAACCTGTATTTTGTAGGTCCTGATCAGAAAATCCTTTGGTCATTCCATGTGTAAATCCTCCGTTTTGGTAACTGAATTCCCACCATTTTCCACCTTGAAAACTGACATAACCTTGCTGGGCGAGTAGTTTGGGAAGGAGGGAAAAATGGGGCAATGCCATGGCTTTTACATCAAACGCACGCCTAAGCTGCCTCAATGAATCCCGAGAAAGTGCTTGGCCCGCAATAGATTTCTGGAATATCTCTTCACTTTTGCTATGATAGTCGGTGGGGAGCATTCCTGTCAAAAGGGTCTGAAGGGAAGGACGACAATGATTATCGGAGACGTAGCCCTCTGTAAAAAGTACTCCACTACTCGCCAATTGATCCATGTTAGGAGTCTGAACATAGTCGGCCCCCATAAATCCAAAGTAAGGGTAACCCTGATCATCTCCGATGAGTAAAATGATATTGGGCAACTCTTTTTCCTGAGCCTGATTCTGGGTTGGGGTGGACTGGCAGGAAATTAAGATTAGTAGCGAAAATATGAGTGTTGCAAATTTCATTATTGCGTATTTATCCATAAAGGTATAGGGGATTGTAATCCGAATCTTTTCTGATCTAAGCTTATTATTTGCATATTTAAACACAAATAGATCAATTTGATAGAAATTTGTGTTTGTGAAAAGCAAGAAACCTATTCTAGAATCTATTTCTTGGGACCGCCCGAAACAATCGATCCTAGCTTTTGCTACCGAAGGACTAGCTTTCGAACCCTATTGGCATTATCATCCGGAAATTGAACTTACGCTCATTACACAGGGTAAAGGAATTCGATTTGTGGGGGATAGTATAGAAAGTTACCAGAGTGGCGATTTGGTGCTGATAGGAGAGCATCTTCCCCATCACTGGGTCTCTAAGGATACAAGTCATCAACGACTACAAAAGGCCATTGTAATTCAGTTTCAGGCGCAGTGGTTGGACCAGGTTCCAGAATTACAAACCATTGCTGCTTTCATCCGATCGGCCAAAGTTGGCTTTCATTTTCAGCAGGTAAGGGCGGAAACTCAAGAAAAGATCAAAGCCTTAACAGAGATGCCTGTTCCTTTGAGGATTAGTGGGTTAATTGAGATCCTGTTTGACTTGTCTGCCCATTATGAACCCCGGTCTTTATCTCAAAAAACTCAATTTCATCTGCCAGATTCGACCAAGGAGCAAGAGCGAATCAATCAGGTGATTTCCTATATCATTGAACATCTAGATCAAAAGCTAACAGTCTGTCACTTGGCAGATTACTCCTTTATGGTTCCGCAGGCGTTTTGCCGATGGTTTCGTAGGCATACCGGCTTTTCCTTCATTACCTATCTGAACAAGACCCGGATAGAAGCAGCCTGTCAATTATTACTTACCTCAAACCTAGCGGTGAAGCAAATAGCCTATCAAGTGGGGTATGAAAATACCAGTCATTTTAATCGAACGTTCAAGCGACATACGACACTTTCTCCGCTGGAATTTAAGCGAGAATATCTTCAACGTTCTACCTAGGGAAGAATTACCTGAGGGGTAAACCCTAGCTAGTACTTGCAGTGGGAGTTTATGTCAGCTACCATTAATTTTGAGAAATTGCTTAGGATAACTGAGTCTCCTTATCTAGCTTTGTTAGCCGTACAAAAGCTTTACCTCATGCATCGCCGTACTTTCTTGACCACTGCTACCTTGGGAAGCCTTAGTTTTGCAGTGCCTGTTTCATTCTCTCACCAAATCATGACTGTTAGAGGCCCCATTCCTGCCCATAAGATGGGGGTTACTTTGTCACACGAACATATTACCACCGATTTTGCCGGGGCGGAAATTGTTGAACAACCTCAATACGAACAAGCGGGTGCCGTTGCCGGTATTTTGCCATATCTAATGGAGTTAAAAGCTATGGGCTGTACCACACTGTTTGAGTGTACACCTAATTATATAGGTAGGGATGTGAGATTACTAAAGGTCCTATCAGAACGGACTGGGATCAATATTATCACTAATACGGGCTACTATGCGGCGGCCAATTACAAATACTTACCCAAGCACTTCTACGAAGAGTCGGCCGAACAGCTTTCTGAGCGTTGGGTTAAGGAATGGAAAGAAGGGATTGATGGCACTGGTATCAGACCTGGCTTTATTAAGATCGGTGTCAATAAGGCTCCCCTTTCTGAGCACGAGCGTAAGCTAGTCGAGGCAGCAGCCATTACTCATCTCCAGACGGGGCTAACTATTGCCATACATACCGGCGACGGTGCTGCTGCTTCAGAGGAACTAGAGTGGCTGATGTCAAAGGGTGTAGCACCCAATGCCATGATCTGGGTGCATGCGCAGAATGACAAAGATGATGATCATCATCTTACTGATCTGGCCAGGCTGGGCGTCTGGATAAGCTTGGATGGAGTGAATGCGAAGCCTCGTCAATTAAAGCGCTATCTGTATCAACTACAATCTATGCGAGCAGAAGGGCTGTTGCACAAGGTTTTGATCTCTCATGATGACGGGTGGGCAGTAAAGTCTGTGGAAAAAGAGGGGAAAAAGTCGATCGAATTGTCCTTGTTCAATAATGGTAACCGAGTACCCTATCACACTATATTTAGTAAGTTGATTCCTGACCTGCTTAGCTCAGGCTTTACCCGAAAAGACATTAAGCAGATTATGGTAAAGAATCCTCGTCACGCGTATATGATTCGCGTACGTAAAAAGCATTAGTTGGACACTTCCGAAGTCTCAAAGACCTAGGGTATGCACACAAAAGGGTGCAA
>CAJXPD010000202.1 GCA_913057785.1 uncultured Lewinella sp.
CGCTAGGGGTTAAATGTACCTAGCCATGAATCCCGGCAAAACTATGCCCTTGGGTACAGTATATATGTCCCGCCCCCCGAAATAATATCCAAAAAATGGTCAAGTTCAAAAAGGTAGCACCACATGATCTCGACCAATCCACTTCGGACGCCTAGCGTGGCCTGTCATCTCCATCCGTGTAGCTAAACATATAGTCACTGTGGTTAATTCAAGTGCAAAATATTTACTTCAGTAAGTTTGTAAACTCGTCGATAGGGATTGGGCCAGCTCGTAATATGGTATCCATGAAATCGATCAGAACAAAGTCTTCTCCAAGTCGTTCTTTTTCACTAGCCAGTAAATCAGTAAATAGTTTACCTCCCAAAAAATAGGAAGTCATCTGCATAGGAGAACGCATCAACCTCCCCCAAAGACTCTTGGCAAACTGTGGCGCTAATAGTGAAGTTTCGGTGGAGAACTGCATGACTTGTTCTTGGTTCCAGTTTTGGCAATGGACTTGTACCGAGGTATAAGCCCGATTTGCATTCTCTAAGCGTTTTCTAAGATGAGCGAGTAAGGTGAGTTTGTTTTCTTTTTCCCAACCAGCATCTAGCAAAACCCGCTCTGTAAAAGTAGCCCAGCCTTCGAAGTAAAGTCTATACGGGAAATATAAACGAACAGGATGTGGGCTTTCCCGACTAATCTTAATTTGCATGTAGTGCCCCGGAAATAATTCGTGGATCACGATCATCCGATTAAAAGGTTTATTAAAAGATGACCAAAACTCCTTCTGCTCTTGAGCAGGTAAGGTATCAGGGATGGAGGGCAGATACAAGGTGGTTAAGGGGTTGGGCGCAAAAGGAGGGGCACTTTCTACCCAGCCTATCCTAGCAGCTGGACCAGAACTTTCAGGGGCGGATTTTATTTCGAGGGTTTGAAATTTAGGGAGCGTGGCAATTTGATGCTCTTCAATGAAAGCCATGGCCTTAACCGATAGGTCTTGCCAAAATGCCAAATAATCTTGCCCACTAGTCGGGGCGTCTTCTTCCATGTCAGCAAAAGCGGCCTTAATAGTAGCCAGTCGATTTTTAGGAATCGCTTGATCGGGGTATCTTTCCAGTAAGTAGTCCTTCGATACTTCATAGATCAAGTCTCGGACCTCCTCAATCTCTTCTAAAGCCATTTGGCCGAGCGCTTCAGGTGAAAGCTCATTGTCGAAATAATTGCGAAGCCTCCTTCCATATTCTTGTTTGCCAAGAATGGGGTTGGAAATAGTCGCTACGGGAGCAATCTTTGTTTTCAAATGTTTGTGGAGCTCTTCAATTTGACCAGCCGTACTTTGGTAGATCTTGGTATAGTCGGGACAGTAAGCAGGCATCTTCCAATCTCGGGTGAGTTGGGGTAAGGTCTCTGAATAGAAAGTCATGGTCTTGGCGAGCTGCTTCAATCCACGCTGGAGCTCCGATTGTGGACCCGTTTTCAGGGATTGTATGGCTGAGATACATAGGGCTTTTACGGCAGTGGCCCGGTGACAGATCAACTGCGCCCGGTCAGCATCATCCAAGAAATCAGCTTTCAAAATATCTTCCATCGCCTTGCTGATAAGGCCGATATAAAGCGAAGGGGAATTGATATGCGGTTTTTGTTGCTCCCATTTATGAATTTCTGAACGAATTTGTGCTCGCAATAATCTGGCGTCAATTTGCCGCCCTTGCACTGCTGGAGCGTTCAAATCCGAAACCACCTTTAGTATTTCTTTATTGAAGTCTAACCAAGTTGCAATTTTTTCAGGGCTTAGGTCTTCATAATCAAAGATGGCGGCATGAATGCCTTGATCTAAAGCTTTGGATGGATAAAATGCTGTCCATGCAGCAATATATCGCTGACCAAAGTCTACCGTTGCTGTATGAATAGTAGTGGTCATTGTTACCGATAAAAAACAAAAGAATAAGGCTCTCATTGGCTATGTTTTGTGTCTGGTATTCCCTTTCCAAAAGAACTGCAAATAAATTCCAGGAATCAAAGTGAGTGCGGCGGCGGCATAATAAGCACGAGCAAAAAAGGCAGGGTTATTGTCATAGACCCAAGCTGAGAACAAAGCCCCAAAGCCAATACCTATTTCCAGCGCAATAAATACTGTAGCCATATACCTTCCTCGTCTGTCCGCTGGACTAATGTCAATCACCCAGGCAAATACGGCGGGAGCGGCAATACCGGTCGAAAAACCTAAAGCACCAGCCGCTATCATCAACTCGGTGACATTGCTTACCTGTCCCATAAAGATAAGCGATAGCACTAAGAAAACTATTGATATTTTGATAACCGAAACGCGGCCATACCGATCTGATACTCGCCCTGCGGTAGCTCTTGATAGAATAGTGAATACTGTAAAACTGGTAAACAACATGCCTTTGTTTTTAAGGCCAACAAAATCTGCCTGATCTGGAGAAATCGTTAATAGAATACCGAAAGTCAGGTAAATAAATGCAGTCACTAAGGCCACTGGAAGTGCTTTTCGCTCTATAATTTCATTGGAGGATAGCTTTAATAACTTTGGACGAAACCGTTGCGTGTTGGATAAGGTTTCTTTCAAGCCCATGAGCATTCCGATAGAGATAAGAGCAATGATAGATGAAACGTAAAACATGACATTTACCGAAAACTCCAATACCAAATAGCTCCCTAGAGGCGGGAATAGGGAGGCCCCTAAGTTCATGCTTACCCCCATAATGCCCATAGCTTCTCCCCGGCGATCAATAGGCACAATATCTGCGGCAAAGGCAGTAGCTGCTGTGGGTTTGAATCCAGTAGAAAAGCCATGTAAAAAACGCAATAAAACGAAGCCGGCGACCGTGGTCAGTATTGGATAAAGCAGGCTACAAACTACACAGACGAGGGTTCCAAAAATCATCAGGGGAATTCGGCCTACTGTATCAGCCAACTTACCACTGAATGGGCGAGAAAGTCCGGCGGAGAGCGTGAAAACAGAAATGATTAAACCTTTGTAATCTGCTCCTCCTAGCTCGGTTAGGAAATTGGGCAACTCTGGAATGATCATATTGAAGCTTCCCGAAAACAACACATTACTAAGGCATAGTAATAGAAAGGGAGTCGTATACAGGGAGCGAGGAGATGTAACCATCCGCGAAAGTAGCCAATCGACCATTCTTAAACAACTTCGTGTTAGAATAGAGATCCGCTATGAGTAAGTACAACAAACTCCTTACAACTCAATGGTTTTATCTTTCAAGGAGTAGGGCTGAATGGGACGAGCAAATTAGTCTTTGAATATTTACCCCCTTAATGCAAGCAGACACTATAATAGATTGACGACCGTCCGCTCGTAGATGTTTCGTGGGTATCCCATCACGTTTAAGCCTTTCTTTTCGAACTCCCGTAAGGCATCTTTGGCGATCCAAGAGGCCGTTCTGTCATCGAGGCTCAAGATTTCCTTGGCGACCTCGGTAGCCCTGCGGTGGAGATCAACATTTCGTTTTCCAATATTGCGGAGGGCCCAATTGACGGCCTTTTTGACATAGATTCTTTCATCTTTAGCCTCCCGTATGATAATGGGAAAGAAGCTTTCGAAAACGGAATTATCAGCTTTTTTGTCAGCCATACAGTAGGCAGCCATGATGACGAAACCCGATCGTTTTTCGAATTCGGGTTCTCTTTCTGTCCACTCTATCGCTTTCTGTACGGCAAAACTGCTCCGGGCATAAATCGCCATGCAAAAGGAATCACAGATCTCCCAGTTTTCGAAGGTGGCCGTCCATTTTTCCATTAGCTCCTCCGTCAAGTGCTTGGGGCGAAAGAGCTTGCTGCAGAGCAAGCGGCCCTCATATAAGCCACTATCAAATAACTGTAAGGCCAGCTCATGGTCGGCGCCTATTTCCTTGGCTAATTCTTTGAGATCCTTGTGGTATACGCCGATGGAATTGTGGGCCACCACGCCAAACTTCTTTTTTTTGAACTCCACTTTCTCCGGATCACCCAATTGCTGTAAACGATCCATTACTTCTTCAAAGGTCATCTGTCGGGATTTTTATGCTGTGCTCATTCATAGATTTCTACCACTAATTCAATCTCTACGGCTTGTCCTCTGGGTAAAGATGCCATACCCACAGCAGCCCTTGCATGTCGACCTTTATCTCCAAAAACCTCTACCATCAAATCCGAAAAGCCATTGATCACCTTGGGCTGATCTACAAAATTAGGATCGGAATTGACCATGCCTAAAACTTTGACAATTCTTTTCACTCGATTTAGGTTACCTAGCATTGTCTTTAGTACAGCTAGTTGGTTAATGGCCGTCAATCTTGCCCCCTCGTATCCTTTTTCAATCGTAACATCCTGTCCCAGTTTTCCAGTAATTTCCGTTCCATCGGCATAACGGGGGCCTTTCCCAGCCAAAAAAATGAGATTCCCGGCTTGCACTCCATTGACGTAGTTGGCGACCGGCTGAGGAGGGCTGGGCAAGGTAATTCCCAGCTCCTTTAATTTGGCTTCTGGATCATACCCTTCTTCCGGTCCTTCCACGGTTTCGGCTTCAGTAGTAGCTTCAGAACTTGCAGCCTGTTGGCAAGCGGTTAGGCTAATGAATAGGAAAAGAAAGGCAAATAGGCTTAGATAGCTGTACTTCATGATTGTATTGATTTCAGTTAAGATTAAGTCAGGATCTTTCCGAGTTATATCCTTATTCAGTAATTCCCATACCTAAAGAAGGGATCTTATTTGAAGTGTTGAATACCCATTGAATTATAAAGTTCTTTAGCATAGTAAAGCTTTCCTTCCTTCATCGTCCATTCGATCTTTCGAATATCACGCATATCTTCTAAGGGATTACCATCAATTAGAATCAGGTCGGCTTTTTTGCCGGCCTTAATAGAGCCAAACTCATCATCTACTCCGGTGATCTTTGCTGACTTTATCGTAGCTAACTTCAAAACCTCAGCATTAGGAATACCAGCCTCCGCATATAATTCTAGCTCACGATGGTATAAGAAGCCCGGTAAGCCATCCGTTCCTGGTACAACGGTGATTCCCTTTTCATACAAATCTACCAGTACCTCTAGCATACGCTTAAAGCTGGCCTTGTAACGGTCTACTTGCGCCCCTGACTTTTGGAGTCCTCCACTATAAAAACCTCTTTGATTCATCACAGGAAGTCGGTCTATGATTTGGCTGTAGGTGGGGCTGGGTTCACCCTTCTGAGATAGGTACATGTTTTCGAAAATGGCAAGGGTTGGGTCTACCAAGATATCCTTGGTCTTTAGCAGCTGGACGAAGTCTAGGTATTCTTTGGAATTCAGATCGAGGTCAGCGCCGTGTTGGGCGGGCATGGTGTGGCGGAGAGGGGTACGGGTATCAATGGTATCTGATAAGAAATTAAGAAACAACATATTCATATGCTGAATCTCATTGTACCCTTGATTAATGGCTTGGCTTGCTGTCATGTAAGCCGGGATATGCCCACTCACACGCATACCTAAGCCATGTGCTTTTTCTACCAATGGCCTAACCCATTCAGGCCGTATCGAACTGTATAATTTAATCTGCTGATAACCTAAATCCTTGTAGTCCTGAACTTCCGCTAAGCCTTCTTCTAAATTATCCACCACATTCCGTTGATTCGCAAAGGGGCCGGAGCCATCGATGATGCCACAAAAAGTGACGATCCGCGGGCCTAGGATTTCATTATTATTAAACTGAGCGCTGAGTGCTTTCAGCTGCTTATTATTGGCTAAATCTCGAACCGAAGTCACTCCGCCGGCCAAATGCAATATCCCGCGAAACTTGGTATTATGGGTGTGCATATCAAAAAGACCAGGCATAAGCGTTTTGCCATCTCCATTAATGAGCGTCGCCTCCTCAGGAAGAGGGCTTGATCCATGAGGTTCGATCTTCTCCAATCTTTGTCCCTCCACCCACACGTCTTGCCCTAGTAATAAGGTCCCCTCTTCCGTAAAAACATTGACATTGGTAATTAGTACCTGTACTACCTCATGTGTCAGCTGCTTAGCGGATTCGATCAAGAAGTCATCTTCAACCTTATCTTGGAGGGCTTTCAATTCCAGGCGCAGGGAGCTAAAATCTTCCCGGATCACATGCCGATTATTGGTGATTTTACCAACCATATCTTCCCCCATCATCCATAGGAAAGTAGGGTTCATATCCAGCCCCTTGATCATCATCAGACTCAAAGAACGCCCATCCGATAGTTCAAAAGGATATTGCGCTACCAGTTCCGCAGTCCCAGCAGGATAAAGCTCCACCCTCTTGCTTTCTACGGATAATAGCAGTCTTGCTAGGATTTCATAGACCGCCGGAGAACCATCGTACCGGAAGTATAGCTTATTAGGATCAAAATCCACTTCGGCCTTGCCTTGAGGATTCTGCCACGAAGCCTTTTCTCCATTGCTCTCGAAGCTTTCCACCACCGTCGCTTTGCGATAGTTTACCCCAGAGATGGTCTGCTTGCTAATGAATTGCTGATCATTCAACGCGATCTCTTCTTCCAGTTCTGGTCCTCGCCCTCTATCCGTATAGGCATAATGAAATCGAAGATTATTCTCCTCAGTAGTCCATTTTTCATAGGAGCCGGCTAATTTTTCTCTAAAAACGACCTCATATTTCGTCTTCTGCTCGTCAGTCGCATCTGCACAAGAAGTCAGCAAGCCCACTAAGCAGGGCAAAGCAATTAGTAGATATTTCATACTTCAGTATCGATGAATGGATGAATTAGATGTAGAATGACCTACGTATACCACTAGGGTTTCAAGGTCTCTCGCATGTACCTGAGCCAATTCTGCCCCAAGATCTTTTCTATATCCCCGGTCGAGTATCCCCTTTTGTCCAATACTCTCGCTACGTGCAAAAACCGCTCAGGAGTATCTAACTCGGGAATCCAGGGCGGCCAGCGCACTTGATAAGAGGGTTTGAATCGAGTCAATCGTGGAACATACCAATTTTCACGGGTTGCTCCATCTGCTTCTAGGCCCTGGATGGCAAAGTCTGCAGCCAAGCCTACATGCTCTATGCCGGCAATTTTTACCGCATAGTCGATATGGTCTACATAGGTCTCCAGCGTGGTTTTGCCTCCAGGGTCTGGCCCGATCATATATCCCAAGCAGATGATCCCCATCACCCCTCCCTTATCGGCCATAGCACGAATTTGCGCATCCGTTTTTGATCTTGGGTGGTTCTTATAGAGTGACTCACACATAGTGTGATTGAGGGTAGCTCCTGTCTTACTGAATTTTATCCCGTCATCAGTTGTCTGTCGACCACAATGGGATAAGTCAACGATGATGCCCAATTCGTTCATTCGTTCTACTGCTTCTATTCCAAAGTCAGATAATCCAGCATTAGTACGTTCTGTGCAGCCATCGCCGAGGAGATTGCGTTCGTTATAGGTGAGCTGAATCCAGCGCGTACCGGCAGCATAAAGGGTGTCTAGATTATCAATTGATTTCTCTATCATGGTCGCATTCTGGAAACCCAGCATGACAGCGACCTTCCCTTCTTTCTTGGCTCGCACAAAGTCATCGGCCGTGGTTGCATAGATTAAGCGATCAGGGTTTTCATCTATTCGTTGTCGCCATTCTGCCAGGGATTTCATAGCGGAGCTAAGGTTTCTTGAAGCCAAGGATGTATTGAACCCTGTATAGCCTGATTTGGCAAGTGCTGCGAAGGAATCCTCATCCCATCCGCGGCTGATCACCAATCCATCAATGACGATGCTCTTTTCGTAAAGCTCATCAATACCATTGGCTGCGCCTTCTGCGGTGAAACTTCGGGAAGCAGTTGTATCCGTACCTAATGAAATCGAAGATTGGCTTAAGAGTTGTCCGGGAAGCAGTGCGCCCAAAGGGAGCAGCTTGACAAATTTCCGACGCTTAATGTGCATGTTAGACTTGGTTTTGCTTAGTAGTTTCTAAAATAGCTAAACTATTGCACAACTCACATTAAAGCCGGAGGCTAGCAGGAATGCTTCGCCATGAGGTGGATAAAAGAGGCTTAAAACAGGGCGCCTAGAAGTCTATCGTTGCTTTTGCTGGTTATCGCTTGATATTGGAGCTGGACCTATTTCATCAACTCGTGAATCCATGGTACTCGCAGCTGCGTACCGGGCACAATAATACCTCCACGATTACCTACTTCAATAGAACCATAACGGGTAGCAAAAACCGGCGGCAAAGGACGATCTCCGGGAATTGACAACCATAGTCTTAGTAAATGCCTACGCTTTTCTACTGACTCCCAATCGATGAAACCTGTCCGGTCGTGAAGCATGGCATGGTTATACACAAATTGGATGTCTCCTTTCTCCAACATCATGGTCAAATGGATGGCGGGATCGTTGCAGATCTCATCGAAGAGATCGAGGGCCTCGAAATGTTGAGGGGTGAGTCGGGGTGCATCGGGGAAGCGTTGGGCGGATTCTATGTACTGCCGCTGGTAAAAGGGTGTGATGCGGTTGGCAAAATAACTGAAGACGGGGATCAGCAGGTAAGGTAGCATTCCAGCAGGCACCTCTCCCCTCCTGTCGGTGGCAATAGGCTGCAAAAGCAAGGAGAGTAAATCGGGTCTACGTTTGTGCATTTCATTGAAAACCGTGTTGGCACTCACCAATAGGGACCTCCCCCCCTCCTTGGCGGGCTGAAGACACAAGAGTCCTACTACATCTGCAGAATCTGTATGAAAGGTTTGTCGCTCACTCGTTTGGTAAATTCGAACTTTAGGATCCGTGCTATCTAAGCCCAGGTTTCTGACGTGCCCTAGCACATGTCCTTGTGCATTTTGGGAGCGAGCACTGCCCAAGTGGGTCCCTATTCCAAAAAAGATGGTTATAATCTCCCTTTCTGTGTACTGGTCGATTGGAAGGCCTTTCAGCAAAGCAAATCCTTTACCTTGAATAAATTCCTCACGGAGTTTTGCCAATTTTGGGCCAAGTTTAGCTAAGGGAAAATCTTTCTGCTGGATCTGTCCAATTTCCACTTCCTGTTTTACCAGTGGCGCGGCGGCTTGTTCCAATTCAGCAATTTCTTCTGCTGTCCAGTACCATTGCCAGGTTTCGGGTTGAGCCGCCATTTCTGGCCCCAGCCAAGAAGAAGAATCAGTTTGTACAGGAGGTAATGAGAAGGAATCCATTGGGCTGCTTTTAATTCAAGCTTGAAGGTAAACAATGGAAGCAGAGCAGCCCAATGGATAGGATGAAAATTCTCGGAGCAGTGCCTGGCTTACTTTTCCAGTTTTGTCAACTCACTATAGCCGGTCATTTTACCCTTCTTATTATAAGATTCCGATCTGACCATGCCTACTCCTTCCGAATACCATTCTTTGGAACTGGCTTGGACCTTCATGACCATCTTGGTAGTCACCGTTTGGGAGAGGATTGCACAGGGGAAAGTCCCGGCTGGGGTAGTTAAATCTTCTCTAGCTTCTAATTTGCGATCGGTGATATCCACTTTCATCTTAAACATGTTTATTCCACCACTACCAACGCTCACAGCTAAGGAGCCATCTGGCAAGGTGGTGCCGGCCTTGGCATCCAGATCGGGCACGGTAAAAGAAGTGGCATCTACCTCAAAGTCCATGTTTTTATAAGCCTGCATGGTTCCTCCGTTCATCCGATAGGACATATCAAATTCGAAAGTTCCTCCCTTGCAATAGGCCTCAAACTCATGGGTAAAGCTCTCTTTGTCCTTCTTATCATAGTAGGTGGTAGCCACCTTAAAGGTGATATTGTCACCATCTACCACTTTATCTACTAGTTCAAATGTCGTACGTCCCAGTACTTTACCCTTGGGTGAATAATCTGTGACTTCCCACTTGGTTCCGGTATCATTGGGTACGAAGGGATGACAATCAATCTGTGCCCAGCTTAAGCTTGCACAGCAAAGCAAGAAGAGAAGGGATGCTAAATGTCTCATTTGTTGGTGGTTTGAAAGGTTGAAGTTAATATATGCTAAGGCCTTTTTACGGCTTCAAAGATATTTTTAGCTGGCTCCTTTTACTAATCAATACTTTAATAATGATGAAATGAATTCCTGCCACATTTCATTACGCCCAATCTGTCGTAGAAATAAAAATGGGATAGTTGCAATTGCTACTATTATAAGCGAAGGATGCCATTTTTTCAGTCTCCAGCAAATGAATAAAATTGTGAGGACGACCAGGGGCGCCACAAAGGCATTAATGTCAATGAGATCAATAGGAGGAGGATATCCATATATCGCCAATATTGGCATCAATCCCAATCTCGAAAGGGCGGGCATTATGGCCCAGAATACGGTAGATATCATCCAAAGAGCATGATCTTCAATACTTTTCCTAGTTACAATTCCCATGATGACACTAGCCCCAAAGCCTATAGTAGTTAGAAGATCCGTGAAGCAAACACCATAGAAGAATTCTTTAGGGATGAGCGGATCAGGCTGATAAGTATTAGCAGATTCAATATTTTGGGCAATGATCGTAATGGCTGAAAAGGTAACAGCGCCCGCTAAAAAAATTGATAATAAGCCATAAAATCTATGTTGATCAATCCTACCTTTATTGATCAAGTATGGCTGAACAATTACCATTACATACCAAAGCAGCGCCGATAGCCCATGCATATGCTGATGCCAAGTGGCTTCTGAGAATTTTAAAAAGTAGCTATTTGAAAAGCCTATTATTGCAATTAAGAACGGAATGATCAACCATTTATGTGTATTTTTAAAAGCTTCCACTTGACTGCTCATATTCAGATCTTTGCATATGCATTTGTAATATTAGTCTACTTCAGGTGACATCCCATTAATAAAATAACCCATTATTGATTTTATAGTATACAAATGGGCTAATGAGGATTCAAGCTACTGTTCGCTCTACCCCTTCCATTCCTCATCCACCGGCTCATCTTGAATTCTCAAGAAGGACTCAATTTCTTGCTCTACATAGAGCGCTTGGTCAGAGTTTTTCAAGCCTTTCACGAGTTTGACCCTCTTGCCCCCTTGCAGAACAGCTTGCACACCGAAGGCGTAGTTCGGCCTACCATTCGTTTTACCCGCCACGTACTTCTCCACAAAAATCTGATCAACTTCGCGAGAAGCAATGTAACGATTGCGATAAAAGGGCGACTTTAAAGGGCGATGCTCTATGCTCAACTCCCTCTGATTAACAACGATGTAAGTGGTATTGAAGAAAACAGATAAGACATAGTAAAGCAATCCAATACCAATCAATAGATGGACACTTATGGCTGCTAGCATTCCATACGAGCCAGTAAGCAGGGCCGTCACCACAAAAATGGAAACGATGCCGTTCCAAAAAAGGGTGAAGAAAAGAAAGAAGCCAAGGGCTTGAGACGATTTTCGCCAATTGAGTTCGATATCTAGCTCGTAATTGGTAGCGTAGGCCTCTATACCTGGAGGCAGTAAGATCTCTTGCTTTTTGTGCACTGGTCGCTTGAGGATCGGTGCAAAATCAAAAACGGTGTTGCAGGCGGCGCACTTGGCCAAAGTGTTCGCCACATTGATATCTGCTGCTTTAATCTCGGCATTGCAGTTGGGACAACTTAGCTTTAGCTGGTTCATGCTGTCAAATTAGCAAAAAGTGGATTTGTAAGCAAGCTTCCTTGCGCAACTGTCCCATTTATCTAGTGGATAGCGACTCTGAAAGAGAATTACTCGATCGAAGGATACTAAGTGAGGCAAGTGTAGAGTTATCATTCGGATACAGAAAATCGCTATATTGGCGAAGAATCAAAGAGGACCTCCCTAGAAAAAAACATATGGATCCCGTATCAATAGTTTTCCTGTATGCTTCTGAAGCTTCTCGTGCTGAGTTCGAAGGTTTGGAACAATTTCTCACACCACTGCAAAATCAGGGACTGCTCATGATTGAGGGCCTCGATATTACCCGGGATGAGATTAATCGGCAGGAAATGGCAGACGTCGGAATCTTGGCCTGTTTGATCAATCCAGCCTTCCTGTTCTTCTTTTTTGAAGAAGATAGTCGCAATGGCAATCTAGATTTCTTATTGCGGGAGAAAAAGTACGTGGTTCCCATCATCCAAAGTCCAAACTTATACATGACTACGGCCTTCGCTGATCTTGCTCCTTTGCCATCTAACGGGAAAGCCATTTCGCTATGGTCAAACAAAGATGAAGCCTATTTGGACATAGCTGTAAACCTAAAGAAGTTAGCCACTGCCATTCAGTTCGAGCAAGAACAGGATCAGGACCAGGAATTGGACGAAAGTCTTCGACTGATCATGCCCTCTGAGGATGAGTTCTATGCTGAGGTAGATGAATTTGAAGATCAGTTTCAACATAGCTATGATCGGTTTCTAAAAGCCTCCTTTTATTGGAACTTCTTTGTGAACACCTATGGTTATAGAGCCTTTGTAATGAGTAAGGCGGAACTGGAGGCAAGATTATTGCAGCGAGAAGGATTGCACATGCGAGAAATCTCTGCAAAAGAAAGCCAGGAAGACATTATTGCCTACATTAAGGAGCTATACAGTTTGGAGCTTCCCAAAGGTCAAATGACCTGTCTGGTAATCTATGATCATGAAACTACGGCTCAACTTTCTTACGAAGACTACCAAGAATTATATCAACGGAAGTACCAGAAATTCTTACAGGTTATACATGATACAAAAAAATATCAGTTCGATGGGAAACTAAGAATTGCCTTCAAAATGTTTAATAAGAAAGAAATCTGCAGTTTTTAACTATTTTTTCGCATCAAATAGGCTAAATTTATGGATTGGAACTATTGTTATACCATCAATTTCCAGTCACATTATCTGGTCAGGTACGCTTGGCCGGAAATCAGACAGGACCAACACACACCAGTTATGCCCAAGACGACTAAAATTAGCCAGGTAGGTAAGCTTAGGCCGAAATCCTTAAATAAGGAGGAGAACATTGATATTTTGTTTTCCAATACACCGGTGATTAGAAAACATCGAGTATTACCCAACCGCACTAACGAAAAGAGACTGATTAAGTGGTTAGTGAAAAAAGACAAAGCTTAGTACGCGCTCACGTTCTACCTATTCTCATCCCTTCCCTCTGATATTCGCTCCTACATTTTAGATTACCTATTCTTCGTACAACTTCAACTTCTGTTTCGCCACGATGGCGGTCAGACTGTTATATAATGCTATGCGATAGCGGAAGTATTCCCTACGAGCAGAGATGCTGGTGGTAAACAGACCTCCCTTGGGATCGAACACGAAAGCACCGTATTTTCGTTCGAAGCGAGTATCGATAGGATCAAAATAGGCGGAAGGACTACCGTTAGCAGGTAGTCGATACAAGATGGTATGTTCGTTTTTGAATGCATTACGAATCAACCTTAGATAGGCAAGGTTGACAGCCTGTAGGTAGAAACTGGCGGAGCGATAGTGGGTTTCAGGAGGGGTAAAGGCTTGGCCCTTCTCCAATTGGGATAAAATCAAGCCTGTAATGGTATTTAGCTCTTCATTCCAATCTTGCGCCATCTGCTGTTTTATCAGACCATCACTGGCTGGACTCAGTGGTTGACCTCTTTCTTCTCGAATCTGGCGGTAGGCAGCTACGAGATCTGCCTCTTCTTCCCAAGACCGTTCCAAGGCCCCCAGGTAGAGCTTGGGGATAATCTCGGTAGTCACCAAGGTCTTCGCTTGATCAAACCAACTCTTCAACACCTGAACCGGATTATTTTCCAGCATTTCGTCCACTCGTCTGCGAATATGGATAAACCAGCGGAACCAGAGATTCTGCAATTCCGGAAGCGGCGCTACTATTTTGGACTTGAAATACTTCGCATCGTGATCTACAAACTCGATCAACACCATCATGCGGATCAAATAACTTACAAATAAGTTTTCATCGATCTCCCCATTCTTATGGTAAGCGCCCGGCTGTTGTAGAAATTGATGCCAATACCAGAACAGGAATAGATCACTATCCTTATTGAAGGTCACGTAATAATTGAACAAAGCTCCCAAGAATGCATCTACTTCATGCTCCGTAGCCAAGAAAGGCAATTCTTCTTGCTGCCCGAGCAATCGTACCGTTTGTTGATGGAATTCTTCATAAGGACCGGAAAGACCGGCGGTGCGTAGTAGGAAGTCACTTGTTATTACATGGGTGGCCATTGATAGAAACAGAGATGGCTGAATGAGGTGATGGAGTCCAACCTCCAAAACACTTCCTGAGAAATTCAGTTCCGAAGTACTACTGATCACCAAGGTCGGTCCTTCTTTCACGGGAAGGTCAATACAAGCCGCTAAGATCTTAGCAACCCCATCAAAAAGGCTCACCAACTGTTGCACGCCCACATTAAAATCAAGATGTAGGCTCTGATGGTTATGAGAATGATAACTTAAGTTGTATCGATTGTTATAGGCTTGCTCAAAATGGTTGGTCCAAACCCATAGTCTTTGCGTAATTTCTTCGACCGAGGCATCTTGCAAATCTGTAAAATGCTGTAGCCCCCCCAAAACATCTCTAAGAAAGGGTTTAATTTCAATGAAGTAGTTGAAAAGGATCGGATCTTGAATCTGGTGATTAAAATTAACGAACATGTTAATCACCTTTTCTCGGATTCCTTTAGCCACCCGACAGCGGATTAGCTGTTCCCTTAAGGTCTTGATTTCCTGTAAACTAAAAGCAAATTGATGCAGTCGGTGGGTATAGAAGAAATGCTCCTCTAGATCGCCCCCTTTAATCTTGGAAGGATCTAAATTGACATCAGGGGAGGCGTGAATGCGACGGATATGCTTGCTGAGCTGATTGATGCGCTCTTGTTTCAACAAATCACGATAAACCATCCCTATATCTCCTCCTTGCGAAGGGTAGATAAAGTCCCCGCTACCAATGCTAATCTTGGCACTATCCGAATCCCCTTTTAGTTTTCCTAGCAGTGTTTTTAAGTGCCCTGGCTTAACATCAAAGCGGATATTGAGTCGAAAGGGTTCATCCTTGATCGGCAAGAAGTCTTGGGGATAGGTCACTCCTTCTTCCGTCATATAATCAAACAAGGACAGATCAAAACCAAAGGTGGTATGGGTATGTACAAACAAATGAGCCTCATCAATCAAATGACTATCGCCCTCCTGCCACTCCTTAATCAATTTTCGGAGCAGACAATTCTCTTTCACCCCATTGATCGCCTGCAAGTCATTCTCTCCCAAGACATGCAAATCTTTGCATTGCAATTCCCGAATAGACAAAATCAAGGAAGTCATGAGATCATAGCTATCGGTGAACAGCAAGAGGGTATACTCATTCCAGGAGGTAGTACGCAACAAAATGAAGTCAAAGTCTTCTCCTCCACCCGGCGTAGTAGCCAACACATATTCCACCTTCTTAGCTATCAAGTATTCTACGGCATCACGCTGACCGATCAGCAGACCATTATTGATTTTTAGCGAGCAGATGCCAATGAAAGGGTACTTCCCCTTTTCTTCATTCGATTTGAGAAAGGTATCTTTTGCCCGATTGATCAAGGAAGAGCTGATATAGGGCACGTCTTCCGTATTTCCGACCGCAGAGATTCCGGTCATGGTATGAAAGCTGAAGGTTTCTGGCTCCGCGCCAGGCAGCTCCTCCGCGGCTAGCAGATCTTCAGATAAGTAGCTGTAGGGGTGAAAATTCTTATTGCCTAATTTGAAGTCATCAACCAAGGCTAGCACGGCTAATTCGTAGGTGCCGAATAGAAAATAGGCTCGGGTCTGATAGAAAAATTTCTCAAATGCCTCCACTGCAGAAGCATCGTCCTGGTCCTTAGTGAAAGCATACTCCAAAACTGTATGACGATACCTGTCAAAGATCCCTTCACGGATTTTCTTCTCGTAAAACTCTTTCCCCTTGGAGAATGGCAAGGGCATGGATGATAGCCCTATAAAAATTCCACAGTCATCAATCGCAATCGTTCCTTCCTGCATCTTTGTTTTGGGTTCCAGCTTTGTAGTGTATAATGTTGAATGGATAATGTTGAATGGATAATGACTAGTATCGAATGTTCAACGTAAAATGTTTAATGAATAATTGGCGCTGCAGATTTGGATTTTACCAGGGGATTATACTACCCTAAGGTTCATTAGAACGATCTGCTATTGCTTACCATTATTAAATACACATTATTAATTATCCATTTAACATTCTCCATTTTCAACTATACCTTTTCAATTTTTCATTACAATCCCGGGTATAAATATAAAATTATTTCCATATGCGGTAAAAACGACCAGATCCCAGCCGGGATTGCCTAGTCATAGTCTCCTCTTGAGCTAGTAGATCTTAGCTTTCATCTAGTAGTCGATAGATGAAATATATGACTACTTTTTGTCGCTTTTTCAATTCCTTTTACGATTGTGCGCGCTAATTGTCAAAGAAGTCCATTTTTTAGTAAATTCGGCCTCTTCTTTCAGAAACAACTCAACCTTCATTCATCATGCAGTATACTACGCTTGGAAATACCGACCTAAAAGTCAGTAAGATCTGTTTAGGGACCATGACCTTTGGGGAGCAAAATACCGAGGCCGAAGGTCACGAACAGTTGGATTATGCGCTAGACCAAGGAATCAATTTTATTGATACGGCTGAGCTCTACGCGGTACCCAGCAACGAAAACAATCAGGGAAATACAGAACGGATCATTGGCACTTGGATCAATGCCCGTAAGAATAGAGATAAGTTTGTGTTGGCCACTAAAATAACTGGCCCGTCCAGTGGCTTGAAGTACATTCGAAACCCACTAGCGTTCAACCGGGAGCAAATTAATATCGCCATTGATCAAAGTTTACAGCGGTTACAAACGGATTATGTGGACCTGTATCAGTTGCATTGGCCAGAACGTCGAACCAATTTCTTTGGAAAAAGAGGCTTCAAATACAGCGCAAGTGATCCATGGGAAGACAACTTCCTTTCAATCTTGGAAGTCATGCAGGAGCTGGTAGATGCTGGTAAGATTCGTCATTTTGGAATTTCCAATGAGACGCCCTGGGGTATCATGCATTTCCTACAATTGGCTCAAAAACATAATCTCCCTCGGGTGATGAGTATCCAAAACCCATACAGCTTGTTGAATCGCTTATTTGAAGTAGGATCAGCTGAAATTGCGGTCAGAGAACAAGTTGGACTCCTAGCCTATTCGCCCATGGCTTTTGGACGTCTTTCTGGTAAATACATCAAAGGCACCGATGAACCAGGCTCTCGCCTCAACAAATTCGCCGTGATGTCTCGGTATAACAAAGAGACTTCATTAAGTGCTACAGAAGCTTATTTGAAGATCGCGGAGGAGAATGGCCTAAGCCTGGCGCAAATGTCTTTGGCTTTTGTTACACAACAAGCTTTTGTCACAAGCAACATCATTGGTGCCACTAGCATGGCTCAATTGAAGGAGAACATAGACAGTATCAATGTCACTTTGTCCAAAGACGTTTTAAAGGCCATTGAGGAAGTTCACGAGCTTACCCCAAATCCAGCGCCTTAATGCAATTAAAGTTAATACAAGCCGACATGGCTGCCTACAAGGAATTTCTCGGCACCTCCAAGGCCGAGAAATTCCTACATATTTGGGAATCTCAGCAGCTTTTTCAGGAGCAATGGGACTTGGAAGCCCCCGAGATTACCCAGATGTACGATCGAAGTCTACAGAATAGCCAAACCAAACGACTGTGGAAACGCGAGGCCTATGAGCCCAAACGAATGATGCTGGCCTTTATGGAAATGCAAGCGGATTTTGTAGGTTATATGTTCAAGGATCTGTTCAATGAGGAGAAGTCTATAGGTGGGCGAGTAGACCGTTTCGTGTTTCATTGTGATGAATTATTGCAGGAATACAAACAACAATTCCCAAGATCAATCGATAATAATCACTACCACGGAGATCGCTACCAGATGCTCTCCTTATACCTTACCTTTCGGTTTCCTGAGCTTTATACCTATTACGATGGGATTGCGTTTTGGAAAGTGCTGGGTCGTTGGGGTACCGCCAATTTACCAGCAGCAGATGATTTCGAACGCTTCTGTAAGATAAGTAGGACCATATACACCTTACTGGCTAAGGATGAAGAGCTGCTTCAACTTCATGAAAAAAGGCTCATAGAAGGCAAGCACTATCAAGAAAAAAGCCTTTTAGTGGTTTATGACTTTTACCAATTTTGCTTCCGACAAATTCGTTAACCAAACATCGGTCCGCTTCTTTCGTTTAATCTGATGGACCTTAAACATCCAATACTAGACCAATATAGTATGAGAAGAAGAATATTGGGCTTCGGCCTCCCTGTTCTATGCGCCTTACTGCTAAGCTGCAACCATAGCCAGGCCCAAGAGCAACAGACACTTTTCCCGGAACTTGCCGATAATGACCTTTTGGAAGCCATCCAAACAGAATTCACACCGGCTACTACACAGACTTATGCCATAGCGAGAGACTCCCTTTTTGGAAGAATTGATCAGGTAAGTGATACCTTACGCTGCGTCTATACGGGCTATAAAATCTTTTTGGATCCCACCGAGGACCCCACCCAAGCTGCCTTCATGAATGGTAGCGGTATAAACACCGAACATACCTATCCCCAGGCGAAAGGGGCCTCTCAAGAACCTGCCCGTGCAGATATGCATCATTTATTCCCAACGCGAGTAGATATCAATCAGGTCAGAGACAATTTCCCCTTTGCGGAGATTCCTGATAATGTGACGGAGCGCTGGTATTACCTCAACCAATTCCGTAACTCCATTCCCACCAGCAATATTGATCTGTACAGTGAGTTCCGAAATGGCGCCTTTGAACCGCCAGAGGCCCACAAAGGAGATGTGGCCCGCGCCATGTTTTACTTCTATACCATTTATCGAGATGAAGCCTTGGCAGCTGACCCGGATTACTTTGAAGATCAGATGGCTACCCTGTGTAACTGGCATTACCTGGATCCGGTAGATGAAAAAGAATGGAATAGAACCTGGCAAATTGCCCACTACCAAGATGGAAAGGCAAACCCTTTTGTGCTTGACTGTACCCTGCCTAAACGTCTATATTGTCCCAATACGGAAGGAAGCTGTTTGCTTAGTACGCCTAATGCTCAACAACAAGAAACAGCAGCAATCCATTGGCAGAATCCATTTCCTAACCCATTCCGAGAATCGATTACCATCCCCTTTGAATTAAAAGAGCAGTCAACAATTAGCTATACCTTGGCCAACGGAATGGGACAACACATTTCAGCGCCTCAAAAAATGAGTTTTCCTATTGGCTCGCACCAATTGGAGATTAGCAGAAGTCAATATCCTCAATTGACTACCGGATTATGGTGGATACAATTGGAAGTTGACAATGGAAAACAGCGGATGATTAAATGGTTAAAAGTAGTCCTACAAGATTAAGCCGGAAGGACATTGAAGGAGACTAGAAAAACCAAAACGGTAAGAATGATCCCTAACATGAATATGTTATAGCATACTCGAAGTTGACTGTACTTTCGTCCTAAGGACTTTCCCAGAAAGTACAAATCTCTCATAATGGCTCCTTCTAAGCGGTCTTCTTGTTCGATGGTCTGCTGCATACCTCGAAAGTATTCATCAAAGCTCATCTTATAAAAGTTTCCAAAGAAGAAGAGGTTGGATTGCCCGGCTCGGATCTTGTCTTCTCCGGTAAAGCCCATCATCTTGATGGGGCGGGTAGCTAAAGTCGCAAAAACCATAGAAGAAAGACAGGTGATCAGCAGTGTAATGGAGGGCCATAATAGGTATCCCAACGTACTGATATAGGACCACGCTACGGGTAAGGCAAAGGTCACAATGGCCGCATTGATACTTATCATGATATTGGCCTTATTATCCGCCAAATTACTAAGGTCCAAATGATTACGAAGAGCCGTTTTAAACATCATTTGCGCACTGCGGCTTCCGGTAATACTTGTTGGTGCTGGCTTCTTTGACTTTTTCATGGCTTGTTGTTGTGCCTTGGCGAGTTTCTTCAGTGCCTTCTGGTTTTTATCAACTTGCGGGCCAAAATGCGTATCGGCATACGGGGTATAGTAGCTGTGATTCTTTAGGAAAGAACGATTTAATTCAAACCAATCTTGATCTGAATGAACCTGACCCAACATCACTTCCCATTCGTGTCTTAAACCATCCAAGGTTTGCAAATACTCGGTACTACCAAGATTAGCCAGGTCTGCATCTTTCAATATCTTTTCCAGCATATTACCTGGCTCTTTCCCCATCTGCGTGATTTCAATACAGTGGAGCACCTTTTTTAGGTCTTTATGCTTGTATTCCTTTTGTTCTAAAAACGCTTTAGCGATCCGCTGACTGGCCTCCTCATGCCCGTCATATTGCGCTACGAAGCCTGTATCATGAAATAAGGCGGCCAATTCCAACACCTCTAATTCCTCCTTGCTGATTCCCATTCCCTTACCAATCTCCAAACAGGCATCTCTTACCCCTAAGGTGTGAGCCAGGTTGTGGTAGGAATAAGTATCTCCAAGTTCCGACTCAAGCAGATTAGTAACATATTTTTCGGCTTCCTGTGTGATGGACATAGTCAGCTGTTTATCCAAAGAAGAATGCAATTTTGTCGAGTTTACGGTAGAAATCTTATGTAGTACTAAACCCTTTAACCACTTATATCATATTTATTGGAAGGGCGTCTACATGGTGTGACACGTGTAATCGCAAAATTTCAGGTAGCGATTTTTTTGTCACACTACTTGATAGTAAAATTAAAAGAAGATTCCAATTCTTCAAATAAACAGTCTTTCTCCGACAATTTTTGTGACCCCGTCTGGCCGCCGGACAGGTCTATCTGGCTAGCTAGACAGGCC
>CAJXPD010000203.1 GCA_913057785.1 uncultured Lewinella sp.
CACTCACCGGGTGAGTACTCACCCGGTGAGTGGCAGGGGTGAGTGGGTACTCAATTGTGTGTGTTTGATTCTTTAACTAGTTGATTATTAATTGCCTGTAGTTGTTGAACTAAGCGAGCTCACCCCGGTTGCCACTGACTAAATTTTTCATTCTGCTACCTATGCGCCCCAAACACCCACCCGGTGAGTAACTCACCCCCTCAGCCAACTACTAAATGCCTATCTTTACTTAGCTAGAATTCGATTTAACATTAACCTAGTTACCAGAATAGAATGAAAAGTTTACTACCACTAGCCCTATTAGTGTTGCTAATAGGTGCATCTTCTACTGTCACTGCCCAGGAGAACGAAGAGCTCAATGTTCAAACCAAATATCAGACGGAACTGGACGAACTGCTGGAAGAGGCTAAGGTCAAACAAGCCTTTAAAACCATTCACAAGCAGGATCAGCAGACACTCAAGGAACACATTTATTTGAATGAAATCCCTGCGCCACCCTTTGCTGAAGAGGAACGTGCTAAGGCCTTTTTGGATATGATGAAAGAAATTGGCGTAGATTCTGCTTGGATTGATGAGGTGGGGAATGCGATTGCATTGCGTAAAGGAACCAAGGGGAAGAAGACCGTAGTTTTGGATGCACACTTAGATACGGTATTCCCAGAAGGGACGGATGTAAAGGTCAAGGTGCAAGGGGATACCTTGTATGCGCCAGGGATTGGAGATGATACCCGCGGACTAGCGATGGTTTTGGCTGTACTGCGAGCCATGAATGATGTAGACTTACAAACTGAGGCGGATATCCTCTTCATCGGGACAGTAGGTGAAGAAGGATTGGGGGACCTTCGAGGAGTGAAGCACTTGTTTAGTGATAAAGGCCCCAAAATTGACTCTTGGATTTCTATTGATGGTGGAAATCTTGGACGGGTCAACTACAAAGGCTTGGGTTCGCATCGTTTTGGTGTGTCTTTCAGAGGTCCAGGTGGACACTCCTGGGGCGCATTTGGTCTGGCCAATCCTCATCACGCCTTGGGCGCAGGTATTAATTACTTTGTCAAAAGCGCTAGTGAGTACGTGAGCACTGGACCTCGTACCAGCTACAATGTGGGACGCATAGGAGGGGGAACATCTGTAAATTCTATCCCCTTCGTATCCTGGATGGAGGTAGATATCCGTTCTATCGATCCTAGCCGCTTGACCGATATGGACAAGATCCTAAAGGATGCCATGGAAAAGGCTCTAAGTGAACAAAACCAATTGCGAAAAGGTGGACGCCCCATTAGCCTAAAAGTGGAAATGATCGGTGATCGCCCATCGGGTGAGTTATCTCCGGATCTTCCCCTAATACAGCGAGCTGCAGCCGCCACCCGCTCCTTTGGCGTAACCCCACGCCCCACCCGCGGCTCTACCAACGCAAACATCCCCATTGCCAAAGGAATCCCTGCCGTGACCATTGGTCGCGGAGGCGAAGGAGGTCGCGCCCATTCACTACTGGAATGGTGGGCGAACAAGGATGGCTACAAGGGTACACAATATGCCTTACTATTGCTAGTAGCAGAAAGTGGCCTAGCCAAAAGTTGATCTTGCAGATGACAAGTTAAACGGGGGTTGAGAATAGGTTAAAGGTGCTTCAGAATCTGCTTTGGATATAATGTGAGTGGGAAGTTATTAGGTCGTGAGTCGTTAGCAGATTCTCCGATGAGATTAGATAAGTCCGGTCAAGCGAAGTACGCCTACTAGGGCGGTAGCCATTAGGCCAAATACTAGTAGGTGATCAAGGTTGCTGGCAGCGCTTACTTCATGTTCGTCTTCAAACCAGCTAGGGTCGTCAAGTAGACTGTGTTCAGGACCGCGAGCAGAATCTGGACTTAGCCAATTGTCGGTGCTTGCGGTAGCTGAAGAAAGAGGGGATGGATCATATTTTTTTCCTTTTGTCATGCTAGTTGGAATTTGATATAAGAAATAAAAATATATCTATCGCAACTAATAACGTGCCGCTTATGCAGATTATTATGTCTGGATTAAATCATCCCCTCTTATCAACGCTATAACAAAACGTTTGCAGGTTCCTTCTCCTCGAGAATTTCAACCCCTTTCAAAGCCTGCTCAAGATCATGAATCAAGTCGCTAAAGTGCTCTACTCCTACCGATAACCGCACTAAGTTATCAGTGATGCCCATGGCCTCACGATCTGCCTTTGGTACTCCGGCATGCGTCATGCTTGCTGGGTGTTGCGCCAGGCTTTCCGTACTTCCTAGGCTCACCGCAAGTTTGACCAATCGTAGTTCGTTTAAGAATTTAAAGGCCTCCTTTTCTCCTCCCTTCAAAGTAAAGGAAAGCATAGCGCCGGCTGACAGGCACTGTCTTTGGTAAATATCATATTGTACCCCATCTTGAGGACTCAAATTCCCCAGATAGAAAATATTATCGATTTTTGGATGATCAGATAGAAATGCGGCTACTTTTTCCGCATTGCGCGCTTGCTGATCCATTCGTACTTTAAGGGTCTCCAAACTTCGCATCAAGAGCCAGCCCGTCCACGGTCCTGCCATGTTTCCTAGGAAGGTGCGTAGGGTTTTGATCCTTTGAATCAAGGCTGACGAACCCAAACAAGCTCCTGCAATTACATCACTATGACCTCCGATATATTTGGTGGCTGAATACAGTACTAAATCAGCTCCATGTTGTAACGGGTGTTGCCATAACGGGCCCATGTAAGTATTGTCTACAGCCAGTAGAACTTTCTTTTCCTCAGTCGAAAAAGACTGAGCGATCTCTGCGCAAGCCGCCATGTCAATTAGATGATTGGTGGGATTGGCAGGGGTTTCGATATAGATCAGTGCCAGACGATCTGCTGCCTCGTGTGCTTGAACTAAGGCCTTGATTTCAGCGGGTGACTGATTGGGTGAAAAACCCAAGGTGTGTATTCCATATTTTGGCAGTACTTCACTGATGAAATGACTAGTGCCGCCGTATAGGGGATTGCTATAGAGCAGTAGATCTCCACTAGAGAGACACTCGAATAAACAGGTTGAAATAGCAGACATCCCACTCTCAAATACAGCACAGTCTTCCGCTTGATCCCAGAGACAAAGGCGGTTCTCTAGAATTTCTAGATCGGGATTGTTAAGGCGACTGTAGATCAATCCCTGTTGTTCTTCGGCCTCCTTTTCTCGTAGGCCATAGGCTAACTCAAAATAGGCTTTCCCTTCTTCAGCAGTATTGAAGACAAAGGTTGAGGTTTGGAAGATAGGACATTTCAATGACCCCTCAGATAGGCCTGGCTCATAGCCGTAGGACATCATAAGGCTCTCTGGTTGGTAGGTATGTTTTTTCATTTCAGCTCTGGATTTGTATGGAATAAGTAGATGAATTATAGATCAAAGCTACAGGTGTTTAGAAAATAAATCTAGGTTGATTGTATCAAGAAGAAAATAAATCTATAAATTACTAATTGACGGAAAAAGTATCTTTTGGAAGGCGCTTGTGAATTGTTAGTCAGAAAATTTATCTGCTATGGATATTGAACATTTAGATGCAATGGATCGCCGGATTTTGAAAATGCTTCAGTTTGACGGTAAGGCCACCATTAAGGAAATGGCCAATCAACTAAACATGACCAATACACCCGTTTTCGAACGGGTGAAAAGATTGGAGCGTGACGGTTTTATAAAACAATATACCGCGATTCTAGATAGACAGAAGATCGGCCTGCATATGGTGGTCTTTTGTACCGTGAGTTTGAAAGTACATCATGCCGATTTTCTGGAGCGTTTTGAGCAGGAGGTGACTTGTCTCGAAGAGGTTGTAGAATGCTACCACATTGCAGGGATGTTTGATTATTTGCTGAAGGTGGTAGTTCGAGATATGGATGTTTATCGTCAATTCGTATCTAAGAAGCTCGCAGCCTTGGAAAATATCGGTAAGGTGCAAAGCTCTTTTGTGATGACGGAGATTCGGCATTCTACAGCTCTACCGATATCCTAATTGAGAAGCCGATGACCGATAAAGCCTACTACTATGAGTCTTTAAGCCGGGTATTGCAGCACATCGACGCCAACCTAGGGGATGAGCTCAATCTACATCAACTGGCACAGCTTTCTCATTTTTCCCCTTTTCATTTTCAACGCATTTTCAAGGCATTAGTAGGGGAGAACCCTTATGAGTATATTCTCAATCGCCGATTGGAGAAGACTGTCTTTATGTTGAAACATCGGCCGAAAGTTTCCATCACTGCCATTGCCTATGATTGTGGTTTCCCGTCGCCAGAAAATTTCTCAAGACAATTCAAAGCACGCTACGGATTTACGGCCTCCCAATTTCGGAAGGACAAAGAATTACAGAACCGCAAGATTTATCAAGAGAACAATACCCAGAGCTTTTACCTTGTCTACCAAGAAAGTCGCAAAGCCAAAAGTCCTGAATTCGAGGTCATTATATCTGAACAAAAGGCCATTCCAATTGCTCTTATCCGAGCTACATTTGGAGCGGATGGTAGTGCGCTTCTGGAAGCCTATCATGAACTAATGGCTTGGGCCGAATCAGTGCAGATATCGTTATCGGAAATTCAGCGTTTTGGGATGTCGATTGATGATCCCAGTGTAACTCCTAGTAAACGCTATCGATATGATTTTGCAGTAGCGAACCCTGTTCGGAAAAACGTTGCCGGTAGGGTAGAGGAGGGAGAAATTCCCGGTGGATTGTATGCTAGGGTTCATTGTCAAGGGGATATTCATCGTGTGGCTCAGGCTTGGGACTTTCTTTATCGCATTTGGCTCCCCGAAAGTGGATACCTGCCGCGTCATTTTCCCGCGGTTGAAGCCTTTCTAAAAGGACCAGAAGAGATTGGCTGGGAGCAATTTGATCTTCATTGTTTAGTACCTGTTCAAAAATTGTAGTTCAACATGAGAAAAGCAGTAGTTTTGACCACAGCATTGCTGGGGCTAGTTTTCTTATCTTATTCTTTCACCTCAAAAACAACAAACGAAATGGATTTTGGAACCAGTTATATGGCCTTGAGCGTTCAGGACATTGCCGCTTCCTATGCTTTTTATCAAAAACTAGGGTTCGAACAGCTTCCTGGTGCAGGAGGGGTAGAGCAGAAATGGATGGTGTTGAAAAATGGTGAGCACAAATTAGGCCTATTTCAGGGCATGTTTCCCAAAAATACCATGACCTATAATCCATCAGATGCTAGGACCATCCACAAGCAATTGGTAGCAGCTGGTATTAAGGTTGATATGGCTTCTGGCATGGATAAAGTAGAAGGGCCCTGCAATTTCATGGTGACGGACCCAGATAGGAATCCTATTCTGTTTGATCAGCATTAGGCAGGTCTTTCCGCATCAGGATATCTGATTGTAAATCCTTTCCCAACAGAAAAGTATGTTGACTAAAGGCGCTGAATCCCTGACGCTCATAAAAGCGAATGGCTCCTGGGTTTTGGTCCCAGACACCTAACCAAACATATCTCATGCCACGTTCGATGGCGATGTCCCAGGCGAAGTCAAATAAAGCCGCGCCAATTCCTTTCCCTTGATGGGTGGATTCAACATAGATGCGTTCAACCTCCATGCCCTCAGCCTCTTTTAAGTCCGTTTGCGCTTGATTGAAATTGAGTTTCAGATAGGCTATCGGGTTACCCTCTTCTCTGGCAAAGTAGAAGAGCGAATCAGGGTGATCAAATTCACGCTGTACTTGAGTAAGGGAAAAAGCCTGGGACGTGTATTCAGCCATGTCTTCTGGGGTATTTTGGGCTCCAAAGGCTTTCACGAAAGTGGACTCCGCCATCTGTCTTAAGAGTGGGACCTCTTCTGGCTGGCAAGGGGTGATTGGAATTGGTGGCATATAGTGGTCAACGGTCAGTTTCTATCCCAAATATAAGGAGATATGCTTGGGGTAAAGTAGATTTTATGAGTTTACAATAGAACGTTCAAGGACTGGATTTGGTTAGGATAACCATTTATGGTGTAAATCTGTACGTTTGATGCGTTCACCGATCAAAATCGTGACCTTCCAATAGTTATTTTGGAAGCATGAAAAACCTATACTATCTTTTTATACTCTTATTTATTGCTGCCCCCCTTTCAGCCACTGATTATTATGTGTCCAAAGGTGGGGATGATGCCAACGAAGGCTCCTTAGACAAGCCTTTTTTAACCATTACAAAAGCAGTCTCGGTAATGTTTCCTGGTGATGTGTGTTATATCATGGCAGGAACGTATCGAGAAACCTTAACCACAGTCCGGAATGGAACCGCTTCTGAACCCATTACTTTTCGTAATTATCAAGAGGATGAGGTCTGGATTCGGGCAACGGAACAGGTGGCTGATTGGTCAGTTCATACAGGAAATGTCTGGCGAAGCAGCGTAACACTATCGCAGGGAACTAAAGATGCTGTTTACTATAATGGTGAATTATTGGATATAGCTCGTTGGCCGAATAATGAGGACAATGATAAGTTTACTATTGATGCCGAACCGGTCCAGGGTGGTGCGGCAGGGCAAATTATCGGGAAGTCCATGCCTCAAGTGGATCTTAACGGAGCCTATGTTTGGTACTTAGGGGCGCATTCTGGCACCAGTTGGACACGCCGGATTACCACTCGACAAGGAGACGCCGTCAACTTCCAAGCTGTGAATATAAATGCATGGCCTTTTCACCCACATAATCCAACCGTGATCCGTAATGAAAACCGTGGACGTTTCTTCGTTTTCGGGGCCCTGGATTTACTTGATTATGAACGAGAGTGGTTCTATGAGGATGGAACACTCTACCTTCAGGCACCTGCCAATGCTGACCCAAATGGTGCTACGGTAGAATATGCTGCCCGCGAGCGTACCATTCATATTAAGCACGACTACATTGTAGTTGAAGGGATCAATGGTTTTGGGGGGAAAGTGCATCTACAAGGGGATTACACCACTATTCGGAATTGCATCATTCGGCATGGTCTAGAGAGTTTAGATGAACTGGATAATACCGATGCTCAGGTGGGTAATGGCTCCATCCATATTCAGAGTAGCAATAACCTCATTGATAATAACCTCATCGAGTACGGCTCTTTGAATGGGATATTCATGCAAGGCTGGAATGGTGTGCATGGCAATGAGATTCGCCAGAATGAGATTCGATATTTCAATACTGTAGGGATTCACGCCTCTCCTATACGGGCCATTGGGGTTGGCTCTAAGATTTTATACAATACGGTTTATGGTGCGGGGCGTGATGGGATCTTTTTACCCAATCTAAATTGTGAAATGGCCTTTAATGACTTTAGTGACGTGATGCGCATTAACAATGATGGAGGCCTATTCTATGTGGTGGGTAATGCGGATAATAAAAATACTTCCGTACACCATAACTGGTTTCACGATAGTGCTGGTCCAGCGTATGCAGATGGTCGTACCGCAGGTATCTATCTAGATAACAATAGCAAAGGATATGATGTCTATCGCAATGTGGTTTGGAACATCACTTGGTCAGCAGTGCAGATGAATTGGTCTGCTTGGAATAATGACATCTTCAATAATAGCTTCTGGAATGTAGAAAAGGCCATGGGCGTTTGGTTAAATGGTCATACCCAGATGAACAATCGCATCTTTAACAATTACAGTCGAGAATCTAATTGGGAGGGTCAGGAATTGAGTAATAACATTGTAGATACTGCCGATCCTTTTACAGACTTAGGGAGTAAAAACTTCCTTCCTAAAGCCGGTTCCCCCCTGGTTGATGCCGGAATGGAGATCGCTGGGATAACAGATGGGTTTACTGGAGCAGCTCCGGATGTGGGTGCTTATGAGTTGGGTGGAGAGCAATGGATACCAGGGGCTACGCGAGCTGGAGTACCTACTGGCGTTTTTGCGCCAAAGGTGCCTCAATTGGAGGTTAAGACCTTTCCGAATCCTACCAATGGCCTAAGTCATTTCCTGCTTGAATTGCAAAGCAGTAGCCATTTGAACTGGAGTTTGGTTAGTCTGGATGGACGCTTGATGGTATCGGACTCTATGTCCTATATACCTGCAGGTGAACATCGTTTTGAGTTGCCGACTACCAGCTTACCAGCCGGGATTTATGTGCTACATGGCCGCACAACCGAAGGTTTTTTCACTGATCGAATCGTGGTCGAGTAAATCGAATAGGGTTTAATTGTGGTAATACAGAAGAAGGCTGTCCCAAGTATCTGGGACAGCCTTCTTTCATATGATTTTGCAATAGGAAATTACTCTTCTTCTGCTGGTATCAGGTTATCATCTGAAATGCGATCAATCAATTTATTATATGGATCGATTCCAGCTTTCACGGGTAATTTATCAACGATAATTTCCATCTCCTGCTGACCAGGTGTGATCCAGTGCTTCTTCAAGTAGATGGGTTCTAACTTCGTCATGCCTTTATCATTCTCCCCATCTTGATCGAAAATGCCGATTTCGATCAGGTTGGCACGATCAGGTCGCCCAATCTCGTTTCCATTACCATCGTATTGAACCTTCTTAGAGTCGAAGGTCAGTTTTACTTTGTATTTCCCGTTATCGAGCGCTTCATATTTGACTTCTCGCATACGGTTTTCGTATAAGGTAATGCTCTTGAAAGTCTCTTCAATGAAGTACTTCAAAGAATCTGGTGTAGCCGAATCGATATACTTGTACCATTCCAAAGTATTGGGGAATGGTGGCTCGGAGCGAAAGGCAGCGTCTGCTAAGAAGTCGCTGAAAGCCCGGTTGAGGGAATCTTCCCCTACATAGTCTTGTAAGGCATACATCACGTGTCCACCTTTTCGGTACCATACATAAGCTTGATTGTCGTTATCAAGTAAGGTTTTTTCAAACTTCGATTCTCCGGCACGTCCACGCAGGTAACTATCCAACTCGTACTTCAAGAATTTCTGCATAGATTCTGGGCCATATTCTTTTTTCATCACCATTAAAGACCCGTACTGTGCCATGGTCTCGCTAAGCTGGTTGGCTCCTCGAGTATTACTAGGTGTGATTTGGTGGGCCCACCATTGGTGAGCTACCTCGTGAGCCGTAACAAAAAATGAATAATCAGAATCATTGGGATCGCTAAAATCTCCTACCCATCCAAAGCTCTCCGCATAAGGTACAGTGTTGGGGAAGGATTGAGCGAATGTCGCATAACGTGGGAACTCCAAAATGCGCATCTGCCTGAATTGGTAAGGCGAAAAGTTAGCATTGAAATAATCGAATGAGGCTTGTACGGCCCTGATGAAACGATCAATATTGTAATTATGCTTGTCGTGATGGAAGATCTCAATATTTACTTCTGATCCATCTGGCCCTTTCCAGACATCCCTGGCCACCTCATAATCAGCTGAACAGAAGTTGTAGAAATTGAGCATTTCCTTGTCCATCTTATAATGGTAGTACTGTCTACCCCCTTCTTCCCAGTCTCGTTGCAAATAACCAGGAGCGATGGCAATTTGCCCCGGATCCGTGCTAATGGTCGCCTCAAACATGACATAATCAGCATCATCCTCGAATAGGAAATTGGAGAGTCCGAAGGTATCTGTCTGTTCGGGACTGAAGTAGTCTTTTGGTTCTAAATCATGCTTCTTTCTATCCAGATCGCTGGTAAGCTCTCTTCCACTGCTATACCCAAAGGAAGGGAAAGCATTGGAGTTGAAGAAGGTACCATTGTAGACGATGTTCTGCCCAAATCCACTGTTTGGAAAGCCTTTGTATCCGCCTTTGATCTTCATATTCATTGCCAAGGTATCGGTTGGCTTCATCGGACTAGGCATCTTGTAGATATAAAACCGTTGATCATCATCAGCAAAGACTTGTTCGGGTTCTTGCCCATCGATCGTAAAGCCGACCATGTCAGACAACGATTTTGACGCATTGAAATTTAAAAACAGTGAATCTATGTCAGCACCTGTTTTATTGATCAATACAAAGTCTCCATCTAGTTCTACCCGACGTTCACTGGCGAAGATATCTGCCTTGACATTGACATCAATGATCTTAGGTTGTAGTACTTTGGCATATTGACTGTACTGCTCCTCGTATTTGACGGAAAGTTCTTCTTGGTAGTCGCTTTTCTGATAGCTGTTTAGTGTCTTCACATTGTGATAAATAAATGCACCAGATCCTACCCAAATCGCTAATAAGGCGAAGATTCCAATTGCAGCACGAGAATTCCATCTGGTCCGCATTAGCTTTAATCGTGTGCGCCATGTGGCTTCGGTCCCTCTATTCCATAACAGATTACCAACGATCAACAACACCCCACCAAAGGCCAACCAATATAGATTGAACCAGCTCACCGGTTTTATGAAATGTCCAAAGCCATTCATGTCGGAAATGAGATAGCCAGGGCGGTAGCTGTACAACCACATGTTGAAGTTTACTTCCGCAATCTGATTAATGCCAAATAGCACTAACCAAACGCTAATTGCAATGACATGGCCCAAGAATTTTTTGTTCACCAAAATGTGTACAAAGAAAGCCAGAATGACGAGCTGCAAATATTGAGGGAATTCCAACAAGTATAGATCCGTAAAGTATTTACCAAATTCGTAGTTGAAATAACCTTGTACAGTTTGGCTAAATACACCTACTACCCACACCATCGTCGCCAGGAAGAAGGCTACCATAGCCATAGCTAGGAATTTAGAACCGTAGCTCATCCAATTGGGCGTCGGTAAGGCATCGGCGATTTGATCAAAACCTACACTCTTATCGCGATGCACCACCTCTCCTGTATAGAAGATGATGATAATGAATACAAAAATGATATAGGTTGCATTTTTGGATTCGATCATATAGTAGGTCATGGGAAGGTTTGGCGTACCATAGATCGTATTACCAAGCCATCCGTCCAGGAATAGGAATAAAACACCGCCCAAGATCATGCCGATGAAGTATACGTCCTTGAGAATACTTCGAAACTCCAACCAAGCCTGTTGTAGCATTTGACGGAAGTAAAGGCCATTGGAAAAAGTTGGCACAACGCGCGGCAAAGACCAACTTACTCCACTCTTATCCTCTACTTCGGCGACCTCTCCTTTTTTCTTCTTGCCTAAGCGCTTATCCAAGAAGCGAACAAAGTCAAAACGGAACAGTGTAAACACTAGCAAGAGTAAAGAGGCTCCGATCCAAAGCAGTCGATTGATCAGGAAGTTCCCAGTCAAGGGTTGAGTCAAGACATTCTGTTCTACGGGAGTCCAATACTTGGTTGCGTTACTGTAGGTATTGAAGGCAAATGGATCTAAAATGTCGGCTAGATCCTGATTGGCCACATCCTGAGTAAGGTTAATAGCCAATAGGTACCCAATGAAGAATAAGACACTACCTACATAAGAGATAAATACCTTACGCGTTAGTGCTACCAGACAGAAAAATATGGTTCCTGTAAATAGTAGGTTTGGCCAAAGCAGGGTGAACGTCGGCTGTATGTAATGCCATAGGTTTAGCGGGCCAAATCGTTCGGCCTCTTCCCATCCGACCAATGGCCCCAAGGAATAGCCTACAATCATGCCTAAGTGTAATCCAAGACTAATCAGCATCAGGATCAGGAATGATCCACAGAAGCGACCTAGCAAATAGCCTTTCTCGTTCACGGGATAGGAAAAGTAGTAGTCCTTTACTCCATGTTCTATGTCTCGATATACCGGGACGCCCATCACGGCAGAACTGATCATCGTCATGAAAATACTCATGATGCCCATGAAGATGGCGATTTGGAAAGATGAGTTCGCGAAGGCTTTTTCCGAGCCATTGCCATTTCCTCCATCCATCGCGATCAGTGCGCCAAAGGCGAAAAGTATACCGAAGTAAGCCCAGGTAGCTGGGCGTTTGATTCTATATTTGAGTTCAAATCGAAATATTTCCCAAAACATCTTTTAGCGATTTTAATATGCTTATGGTTCTTCGACATATCTCGTGTCTGAAGACACTCAAAAATGAAATGCAACGCTTTACTGATAGTAAGCGTCAGTATCGCTTTTGCTTCTCATTTTATGATTGTCCACGAGATTTGTCTAAGAAGCATTCTTGTTAAACAGATAGAGATTCCATTCGCTCGGTAATTCGAGTGAAGTACACGTCTTCCAAAGTGGTTTTGGAAGCTTCAAATGAAGAATCAGGTTCGTTTTCGCTAAAGACGTGGATTTGGGTTTGCCCAGCTTTCAGCTGAGTGGAGATCACATTGAAGTTCTGTTTGTATTGATCAAGCTCTTGTTTATCGATCAATTTCTCCCAGACTTTACCTTGCATATCTGCCACCAGAGCCGATGGATTTCCTGTTACTACCACCTCACCAAGGCAAATGATGGCCATGTTTTGGCAAAGGTTAGTGACATCTTCCACTATGTGAGTAGAAAGGATCACAATGGTATTCTCGCCAATCTCACTAAGGAGGTTGTGGAAACGGTTTCTTTCGGTAGGGTCAAGGCCAGCGGTGGGTTCGTCGACGATGATTAGTTTAGGGTCACCTAGTAAGGCTTGGGCGATACCAAAACGTTGCTTCATACCACCAGAATAGGTGCCTAGATTTTTCTTTCTTACATCGTATAAGTTTACTCTATTGAGCAGAGAACTCACCACCTCATTTCTTTCTTTTCGGTTAGCAATACCTTTTAAGGAAGCGATGTGATCGAGCATGGTTTCCGCAGTGACTTTCGGGTATACGCCAAATTCTTGTGGTAAATAACCCAGTACTCTTCTTACTGCATCTTTCTGCTTCAATACATCAATGTCTCCCAATTGGATACTACCAGTATCTGCTGCTTGTAGGGTGGCGATCGTGCGCATGAGAGAAGACTTACCCGCACCATTCGGTCCGAGTAAACCGAACATTCCTTGCGGAATGGTAAGGTCGACGTTCTTTAAGGCTTGAACGCCATTAGCATAGGTTTTATTCAGATTAGTAATCTTTAACTCCATTGGTAATAGTTGTTTTTGTAGTTCTCCGAAGATCTTCAACAGCCTTTTATTGGCAGAAATAATTCGACGGATACCGTGAATTGAGGGATTTAGACGCTATAAACAGCGGAAGAGTTGCAGTTAAAGTTGCATATGACCTTGATTTTCGGGGATTTCGAAGCCTTAGCTTGATCTTCAAAAAATGATCAAAGAAGGATTTTAAACAATGACCTTTCTGGATTGTAGTATACCAGACACTCATTGTTTGGAGAAGATGGTTAACTTCGATTACTATCATTTCAATCACCTAAACCTACTCACTATGTTGAAGAAACTCATTTTTCTAAGTCTAAGTCTTTTTTTGTTAGCTGCTTGCGGCGGGAATAAAGGTGCTGCCGAAGGGGAAAAGGACGGCATGGCTGAATTCGCTGATGATCAAGAATTTAAAGATGCACACGATACACCGGAAGAAAATGATCACCAGGCTGCTGGTGAAATGATTACCTTCTCCGGCACGGATGGAGCCGATGCCAGTGCCTATGCGCTAATGACAAAAGATCCTTCCGATAAATACCTTTTTGTTATCCACGAGTGGTGGGGCTTGAATGATCACATTAAAGAAGAAGCGGATCGTCTGTTTGGAGAGCTGGGAGATGTAAATGTGATGGCGCTAGATATGTATGATGGGAAAGTGGCGACAAGTCGAGAGGATGCGGGCAAATTCATGCAGGCGGTGAAGCCCGAAAGAGCAGAGGCAATCGTGAAAGGAGCTATTGCAAAAGCTGGAGGGAATGCCAAGATCGGTACCATTGGCTGGTGCTTTGGCGGGGGATGGTCGCTGAAAAGCTCCATCATGGCCGGAGATCAAGGAGCTGGCTGTGTAATCTACTACGGAATGCCAGTTCAAGAAGCAGCAGAATTGGCTCCTCTTAAAGCTGATGTATTGGGCATTTTTGCTGAGCAAGATGGCTGGATCACACCAGAAGTCGTCAATAAATTCGCTGACTTGGCCAAAGCTACTGGGAAGCAGGTCGAGACGCATCAGTTCGACGCCGCTCACGCCTTTGCCAATCCTAGTAACCCTAAGTATGACGAAGAAGCTGCTAAGGAGGCGAACACCATGGCGCTGAATTTCTTGAAAGAGCGCTTGCAGTGACCGGGTGACTAGTCACCCGGTGAGCAAAACGCTGGAAAAATGGCTTTAGAATCCGCCACTTGCGATTAATTAGTTGATATGTAGCGTTTTGTGCTTTGATGGTGTGCCAGGTTCACCCGGTGAGTATTCACCCGGTGAACCTGGACAGAGCCTTATCTCTAGATGCTTGTTATAATCTCCTCTTTCCCTTATCTTTCGCGTACATCCCTAGGATTGATAAGTTTTTACCACAAACCGAATAAGTATGATCCAAGCCTTAAAACAGGCTGTCCTGGGGAAAGGGCATTCTGATCCTGAGCTCCGTCAGCAGGTCTACGAAAAAGTAAGCGACCAAGTCCTGACTGGAGATACCACTCCCATTATTGCTCCCGCTCTAAATTCTTATATCGATAAGCTATCAAAGCACGCCTACAAGATTCTAGATCGAGATTTCGAGGCTTTGCAGGCTGAAGGCTACTCAGAAGATGAGATCTTCGAGTTGACTATCGTTGGCGCTACCGCGGCGGGGGTAACGCGTTTTGAAAAAGGATTGTCTATACTTCAAAAACTCAAATGAAATGAGATTGAAAATATTGAAGCGTGGACATCGCCTTTTGCAAAAGGTCCAAATATTCTTCATCAGCAAGATGATGGGGTACACACCTGGGCCGATTGCAGTTTTGTCTTATCGCAGAAATTTCTTTGGAAAGCATTACAACCCTTGGCTAGATCATGCCCTACGTGGGGCAAAACATTGGTCGGTAGGGGAGATTGAGTTATTTGGAACCTTTGTGTCCAAACAGAATCAGTGTCAATACTGTACCAATGATCATCATACCATGGCTAAGATGAGCTTAGGGAAAGAAATGGCGGATGCCGTTTTAGATGATTTTGAGCAATCTACTTTGGAAGATCGCATTAAAGTGGTTCTGCGTTTTTTGCAAAAACTCACCCTGCAACCCCATTTGATCGAGGAAGCTGATTTCCTCCCCATGAGAGCTCAGGATATTAGCAAGGAAGCCATCGAGGAGGTGATGCATGTATGCGGTGTTTTTTGCGTGATCAACCGACTGGCAGATGCCTTTGACTTCACTATGTCACCGGATACCGAGAAGGTAGCACGCTTCCTGCTTAAGAATGGCTATGCGATGAGTAGCTTGAAAGGTTAGCTGGAGATTACTGCTTCAACCAAGCTTTCCTACGCATTCCCAACTCCTTGCTAATCCGGGCCCCAGCCTCTTCTACTGACAATACACTGAAGCGAGGATCGGCCTGTGCAGTGAAAGTACCTTTTGTACCAATTCCATTTTGTATGAATTGAATGGGGTAGGAATTCCCCACTTTGAGGCCTTCAATGACGGCTTCCAATTGATCTTGATTGGTAATAGAAATGTCGTTTATCGATTGGATGACATCCCCTTTTACACAACCTGCTTGATGCAAGGCACTCCCATGTGGTACATTCCCTTTAATGATTGCTCTTCCCTCCTTAAAATCCATGTTGGCCCTAAAGGCGGCCTGATCCTTGGATCGTGGCTTTACCACGATCCCAAAGTGACTGAGTAATGGCGCAAGATCAGGCAGTTGGCTGTCGTAGATATATTGACGAAAAAAAGTCTCGGCAAATCCTTGATCGCCCGTCACAGTCGCAACGGCGGCCTGTAAATCCGGAATTTCATAAGGTACTTCCGTCTTTCCATACGTTTGCCATAGATGTTTCATTACATCGTCAAGAGATTTTCCTTCGTAGTCCTTTCGAATACTTAGATCCAAGCATAGTCCAAGCACTGCTCCATAGGAGTAATAGCTGATGAAGTTATTGGCAAAATTAGTCTCGTCATTGGCAGTAGCGTCATCGACAAAAGGAGCATTGTAGCTCATCTCGATTGGGTTGCGATACTGTCTGCCTGGAGAATTGTAGACATAATTGAGGGTACCCGTCAACCCACGCGCATATTGGTCCGTAGTCAAAATTCCTGCTCTGCAGAGGATAAGATCATCATAATAGGAAGTGAAGCCCTCTGCAAACCAAAGCTCTCCACATAGGTTAGCATCGTCAAAATTGAAGGGTTCCAGCGATTTGGGGCGCAGTCGCTCTACGTTCCAGGCGTGGAAGAATTCATGTGAGATCGTTCCGATGAGTTGGCTGGCGTTTCTAGCTAAACTCCCTTTACTACTACAAATGGTCGAATTGCGGTGTTCCATACCGTCCCCATTGATCCAGGGATTATAACTGGTCAAGAAGGTATAGCGCCCATAGTCGAAGTCTGGCAACTCACCATATACTTCCTTCTGTGCTTCTACGATTTGCTTTACCCACTTAACGTAATCGTCTAGCTCCTTGTCTGTACCCTCATGCATCATAGCGACTTCAATGGTGTAGTCTTTTCCATTTGAGCGGCTTGTAAACCGACGGAAATCAATATCGCCTACCATCGTCGGGCTATCGAAGAAGTAGTAATAATTTGGTGCGCGGTAGCAGTCTTTCTCAAGCATTTCTAACTGTGTAGCTACTTGCCAAGTCGTATGCTGACTAAGGTCAATACAAAGTTCGACAGGTCGCCGCTCCATATCCACACCGTAAACGAAGGTGGCTGGCATGTTCATATGCAGTTTCCGGTTGTCAATGCCGGTATAAGTCCCATCTCCATAGTTGCCGAAGAGCGTGTACTTAAATTGTACGTACCCATTATGTCCGGTAACTTCCCATTCTTGTGGATTGGTTTTGTCTATTGACAATTCCTTGCCAGCCGCGTCTAGGGCTTTCACATCATACACATTCTTGGCAAAGTTGTGCACAGCATATCGACCTGGGGATGCCCGGGGCATCCGTACCTGTAACGCACCCAATGGAACGCTGGGAAACTCTACTGTGATATTGAGTTCATGCTGGCCAATGTCATCCAGGTTTAGGTGATATTGGATGGGGACTTGGGCAAAAGTGGACGTCATCAGGCATGTAAATAGCAAAAGAACTAGTGCTTTAGGTAGGCTAGTGCTTGACATGTATTGGTAGTTTTATTAAGAACTCCAAAAGGAGTCCTGGGCAATTTTGGCCCAATTTAGGAGTAAGTAGACAGAAAAGGGTATAAAATATTGGGATTTTGTGACCTCACAGTGATCGTACTATCTTCTACACCAAGACCGGAGTGCATTCACCAATACGGGGCATATTTTTCTAATTGTTCAGCAATTATTTCCTGCTGTACTACTGTAAAAGGTGAAAAATAGTAAGGACCTGGCGGCGGCGGCGGAGCATGCTCAGAGTGATAGTTCATAACCCAAGCGAAGCAGTATTGACTTAAATGAAGTCTATGACCGATGCATCCACTACTATACACTAGATAATGATTTTCCAGAGTTGTAAAATGCAACAGGATGGGAAACAAATTTGGGTATTTACGACGATACAGTCCTTCAAAAGCAACTGCTTTTACTACTGCATTGGGAAAGTCAATCAGAGATAGCAATTCCTCGATGGTCAATTTTCCAAGTAACCATTTCACTCTGTTAAATTGCTGTGGTCGCCTCCCACCAATACCTACACTTCCTGATGAAAGTCGGTTATGCTGAGCAATGGCTCTGATAGTATCCAAGTATTGGGAGGGATACTTACTGTAATCATAAATATCCCCCAATGACCATCGGTCAAGCTTACAATCAGTCAGTTCGGCATAATACAATAGATTCTCAAGCCACCACCTTAGGTGTACAGTATCTGCGGGGATCTGAGCTTCCACTCCATCTAAATACCATAAGTTTTCTTCAGCTCTAATTTTAGGGCGGTAGCCTAGTGGATAGTGCAGCCATTCGGTAAGCTCCTCGATTTCTTCGAAGCAGTGACTACTGTAGGTGTAAAAGGCATCGGTATAGGGACTTGTAGTTTCTCTGAGCGCCTGCTCCAAGCTTGCCTGGTTGACTACTAGATCTGATGGGAAGGTTCGGGTCTGATATTTAGTAGTACAATCCACATCTTCTTGATAGGAGAAGCAAGAAATAATGATGACTCCATAAAGACCTAGATAGCGCATCAAAATAGTTGGGCTTTTACTATTTGAGATGCATTTACAACTGAAATAGGTGTCTTAGAGCGGAATCTTCTACTCCTCCCTCCCCCGCTTATTCTTCCGAAACAACAACTGATCCCAAAATTCCCGCCTATTATCTTGACGTTCCAGGCGCTTCTCAAGCCTTTCATTGAGCTTGCGGAGTCGATCAGCGTAGTCGGAGATGGTTTCGAAATTGCGTCGCGGGCGGCGGTTGATGAGGTATTGAATGTTCTCCATGGGGATGTCGCTAAGTACGCGGAACAGATAGAGCTGTTCGTAGTAATTGGTTTCCCAGGATTCATCGCTGAGGATGGTAGGCATCTCATCCAGATAGGGCGGACATTGCATCATGGCGCTGAGGCTATCGGCCATGGGGGTGAATTTGGTGCGACGGTAGTGTTTATAGCTTTTGTCCTTATAGACCCGCTTCATGAATTCGCCCCAGATGGGTAGGGCCGTATTGGAGCCTTGCCCGACGCCCATGGTGCGGAAGTGTACTCGGGGGCTTTCAGCTCCTACCCATGCCCCGGCGACGAGCTTGGGCGTGAAGCCCATGAACCAGCCATCGGAGTGGTTTTGGGTAGTACCGGTCTTGCCTGCTACGGCACCATAGATGCCATAGCGATAGTGGACCCGCTTCGCAGTACCGCTATCGATCACGGACTCCATCATTTTGATCATGACATCAGCATCCTCTTCGGCGAGTACGCGGCTGAAGTTTTTAGGGTTCGGTCGGTCGAATTCAGCAATGACATAGCCATCGCTGGTTTCGATTCGATCCAAGTAATGTAGATTGGGCCGCACACCTCGATTGGCAAAGGTGCTATAAACGGTAACCATCTCTTCCAGGGAGGCATCTACGGCACCGAGGGAAATGGCTGGACCTTCGGGAATGTTAGCGCTAATGCCCATGTCCCGAGCTAGTAGACGGGTGGAATCTAGGCCGCCTCGGCGCATGATCTCCACGGTCACAGTATTGACGGAGTGACTAAGGGCGCCCTCCATGGAGTATACACCTTCGTAGTTGCCGTCGGCATTACGGGGCTGCCAGTCATTATAATCGGTATATACGACTTGGCGGTTGTAAGTATATTCGCAGGGTAACATGCCATTGCGCAAGGCTTGAGCGTAGACGATGGGTTTGAAGATAGAACCCACTTGTCTGCGCGATCGCACATGGTCGTATTGGAAATACTTATGGTTAATTCCCCCAACCCAAGCTCGGATCAAGCCCGTATGGGGTTCCATGGCAAGGAAGCCCGTATTGATGATCGTTAGGTAGTACTTCAAGGAGTCTAAAGGGCTCATTTCTTTCACCACATCTCCTTCTTCCCAACTAAAAATCTGCATGCTCAATGGCTGATCAAAGATGGCATCAATCTCTTCTTCTGTTTTGCCTTGAGCAGCGAGTTGTTTGTATCGTCTTGAGTTTTTCTTGGCTTGGTCCAGTACTTTTTTCCCACCCCAAGGGGTGCCTCTTTTCTCCCAATTTTTATAGAAGGCTTTCTGTAGAATAGGCATATGAGTATTTACAGCTTCTTCTGCATATTGCTGCAGTTTTGCGTCTATGCTCGTATAGATCTTCAACCCATCCGTAAAGACATCGTATGCTGAACCATCTGGCTTGGGATAGTCTTTTAAAATACGATTCACTTCCACCCGAACCTGGTCTCGAAAATAGGTAGCCAAACCCGCATTGCTCCCCTCTCTAAAGTATTGCAAGCCTAGCGGCATTGCCTTCAAGGAATCATAGAGGACCGGATCCAGATACTCATATTTTACCATTTGACCCATTACCACATTCCTTCTTTGGGTGGCTAGCTCTGGATTTCGGACAGGGTTGTAAAGTGTTGTTCCTTTCAACATTCCGACCAAAACAGCAGCCTCTTCTACCCCTAACTGGTCTGGCGATTTCTTGAAGAAACGCTGTGCCGCCACTTTGATACCAAAGATGTTTTCGCTAAAAGGCACTGTATTTAGGTACAGCCGTAGCAAATCTTCCTTCGTGTAGATGTTCTCCAATCTTCGAGCAGTAAACATTTCCCGAATCTTATTGACGGGAGTAGATAGAACTGCGTATGATCTTCGAGGGTATATGTTCTTAGCCAGCTGCTGACTCAATGTACTTCCCCCTCCCGATGATTCATTGAATAGCAAGATAGATTTGAACAGTACCCGCATCCAGGCTCTCATATCAATCCCTGCATGCTCGAAAAATCGGGCATCTTCAGTAGCTACCAAGGCATTGATTACATTAGGTGAGATCTCTTCAAAATCTGCATTGATCCGATTTTCCTTAAAGAATTTTCCGAGGAGAACATCATTGTCCCCGTAGATTTCGGATGCCGTATTGTTTTGGATATTACGAAGTTCAGCATAATCGGGAAGTGGGCCTAGATAGCCCCAGTAGATGGATAAGACTAATCCGAGTACAAAAAGAAATCCGGTTAGACCAAGGCCTAAGCCTATTTTGAAGGTAAGTGCCCATCTAGGGTACTTCATACGAAAGGCTCGCCATCTAATGACTAGTGGTTGAATCCCTTCTTTCACATATTCAGAGGCTTGCTGTAGCAAAGGTTTAGCTTCGGGCGCTGACATATCTGCACTTTATTCTATGGCGCAAAGATAGGGCTTACCTACTTTGTTCGCTTAGTGAGTGTACCATAATTTAGAGCATGTTTCAAATTTATTCAAACTGAGAATCAGCAATTTAGT
>CAJXPD010000204.1 GCA_913057785.1 uncultured Lewinella sp.
CTCACCGGGTGACTAGTCACCCGGTGAGTATTTCCTACTGCTCCAGCAGAAACTGTCCATGCGGATCATCAAATACCATCAACCACTTCCCATCTTTTTGCTGTCGCAAAACGGCGATGGATAAGCCCGTCTGTTTAATGGCGGTGCCATCCGGAGCTGTGGCCGTCATGGTCCAGGGCGCCAAGTGAACGCCAATATCTCCGTTGACGAATACTTCGTGACCACCATATTCAAATCTAGGACTAATGCCGAAGCTTTGGACGAATCGTTCTTTTAGCGAATCAGCATCTTGAATCGGACGCTGTGGATCGAATACGACTAGTGCGTTGGGTTCATAGCTGTCCATCACACCATTGATGTCTTTCCGGTGAAAGGCATCTGTCATTTGTTGAACAGCTTGTAGTACCGCTTGCTGCTCAAGATCGAAATTTTGCTTTTTCATAGATTTAGAAGTTTGTGCATTTGAGAATAAAGACAAGCAGAGGCCTACTAGAATGAGGCTTCTCCGATGTGCATGGATCATCATCTTTTCCATTTTTATTATTGAATTTTGCCCTTAGACACAGGGATAGGGGAGCTGTTACAGTAGAAGTGACATTTTCTAATTTTTTCCGAAAAAAGACCTTATCTGACAGGACATTAAAAAGAGCAATAAATTCGAGGTAAGCTTTACTTTAGTTTTGTATTTTTCGAAGAATCGACGAATAAAGTATTCAGATACAGAAACTTAATCCAATTGTATAATAAAACTAAATTAGCAGTGAAGAACTCTTATGCTAAGCTTGTAGCGAGTGCGTTGCTCTTTCTAATCTTTTGTGTTTACAGTCCGACTCACCTGCTCGCTCAGAAAAAACCAGCCAAAATAGAAGCCGATACCACGGCGAAAAAGCCGAAAAAAGAAAAATCACCATTCAAGCCATACAAGGATATTATTACGGAAAAGGCAAAAAGTGATGAAGGGCTTTTTACAGTGCATAGAGTGGGGGATAAATGGTATTATGAAATACCGAATAAAGAATTGGGATCAGAGATGCTTTGGATCAGTCGGATCAAGGCCTTGCCGGGTAACTTTAGCCCTTACCTAAATGCCGGCTCCAAGATTGGTACTAAGATGGTGCGTTGGGAAAGAAAGGATAACAAGATTTTAGTGCGGATCGTTTCTACCCAGAATGTGGCAGACGATGCGGAGGCAATCCACGAATCTGTTCGCGTAAACAATTTTGAACCAATCTGGCAGTCCTTTAAAATTGCGGCCTTGAATGAGGATACTTCCGGAGTCGTGATTGATGTAACTTCTCTCTTTTCCAAAGAAGCAGCGGGTATCAGCCAGATTCCGAGCCGAATCAAAAAGGACCAGAAGATTAGTTCTTCAGACGCTTCGAAGTCTTTCATTGATACTATTCGAGCTTTCCCGATCAATGTTGAAGTAATTCATACCATTACCTATAAAGCTGGAGAGGACTCTCGAAGTGGCCGAGGTGGAGTGATGTCTATTCAATGGAATCAGTCCATGATTAAACTCCCAGAAGAACCGATGACCCCGAGAGTTTACGATCCGCGAGTAGGGTGGTTTACAATAAGCCAGACCGATTATAGTTCCAAAGCTTTGAAGTCGGATACGAAGCGTTACATCCGCCGCTGGCGCCTGGAGCCGAAAGATCCCGCAGCCTATGCGCGTGGGGAGCTAGTGGAACCTGTAAAGCCGATCGTTTACTACCTAGATCCAGGCACGCCAGAATACCTTCGCCCCTATATTAAGGCAGGGGTAGAGGAGTGGCAAAAGGTCTTTGAAACGGCTGGCTTCAAAAATGCTATCCTCGCTAAAGACCCACCAAGCCCAGAAGAAGACCCCGAATTTAGTCCTGAAGATGCCCGTTACTCGGTGGTCCGCTATGTGGCCAGTACTACCCGTAATGCTACCGGTCCAAGCGTTAGCGATCCACGTTCTGGAGAGATCATAGAGAGTGATATTATTTGGTACCATAACCATTTGCGCTCCTATCGCAATCGCTATTTGCTGGAGACAGGGGCTGCCAATCCTAACGCTCGCACCTTGGATACGCCAGCAGAGGACATCGGAGAAATGATGAAAATGGTAATAGCCCACGAGATTGGACACGCTCTGGGCTTGCCTCACAATATGAAGGCTAGTGCGGCCTATCCCGTGGATTCTCTGCGATCGGCCAGTTTTACCCAGGAATATGGGATTGCCACCACGATTATGGACTATGCCCGCTACAATTATGTGGCACAACCTGGAGATGAAGGTGTTCGCTTTGTTCGACAAATTGGGCCATACGATCACTACAGTATCAATTGGGGGTACCGCCTAGTGCCAGGAGCGACTACCGCACAAAGCGAAAAGTCAACTTTGGATCAATGGATACGGGAAAAGGTGGATGATCCGCGCTATCAATTTGGAGGTGGATTCGGAGGAGAGGATCCTGATTCCCAGACGGAGTCCATAGGGGACAACGCGATCCAAGCTAGTTCATACGGTTTAGCTAACCTGAAGAAGGTTGCGCCTAACCTGATTGACTGGACCACTAAAGATTCTAAGAACTATACAGATCTTTCCGAGTTGTATGGAGAGTTGATTGGGGTGTGGAGTCGATACATTGGTCACGTGGTTACTAACGTAGGAGGCATATACAATGAGATCAAGATGGCTGATCAGGAAGGCCCCATGTTTACGCCAGTTCCAGCTGCCCGCCAGAAAGAAGCTATGCAATTTCTGAATCAACATGTTTTTGCGACGCCCAGCTGGTTGTTGGATGAAGAGATTCTACGAAGAATTGAATCCAATGGAGCATTAGAGCGCGTCCGTAATCTACAATCTCGTTGGATGCGTAGCCTGATGAGTACCCGCCGCTTACAACGGATGATGGAATCTGCTGCCTTTGCTAAAGGGGATGCCTATTCGCCGATGGAGATGTGCCAGAGCTTGCGAAGAGGGATCTGGACAGAGATCTACACGAACCAACCGATTGATATCTACCGCAGAAACCTTCAACGTGCCTATTTGGATCACGTCAAAAGCCTGTTGAATCCTCCCAAACCTTCTAGTAATTCCTCCCGCTTTTTCTTTGGACCACCAACGACACCTTTGAGCCAGTCCGACGTTTGGCCAATGATCAAGGCGGAGTTGAAAACCTTAGATAAAGACTTGAAGAAGGCTATTCCTCGGATGGGCGATCAAATGAGCCGATATCATTTGGAAGATGCACGGGATCGTATTGCGGATTTATTAGATTCGGATGATTGATAATTAATCAACCTAGATTAGGAAATCGGAAGTTGGGTGCTTTATTCCAACTTCCGATTTTTTGATTTTACAGATAATCCACTGCCTCCACCAATTCATACTCCGCCGAAGCCCGAATCAATTCTCTCAAGATAGCGGCATGACCAGAGCCAAAGATGACTAAAATGCGATCTTCTGGATCCGTACTGACCCGAGTAAGATTGGCGAAAATATTGATGTTCCTTTCATACCATTTTGTAAGTACTTCTGCCCCTGGATAATCCTTGCCCTTTCCAATGCGAGTCATAGTGACGTAGAATTGATGTCCACCATCTAGCATAGTCGGATCGTTCATGGCTTTCAAAGATTCCCCCATCGTTCTTTCGGACAATTTGCCCTGAAACTCCCCAATGAAGGATTCGATTTGCCCAAAGATCGGTTGGAGAATATTCATCTGATTATTCTTTTTTGCATATTCCATCATAGAATCGAAGGGTAGATTAAGGCGATAATCTATGCAGTAGATTTGCTGATGATCTAATTTCTTAGCTAGACGGAAGCCGATTTGCTCATCCTCACCTTTTTTCAAGGTATATTCTCCTTTGCGATAGGCTTGGTAATGCTTTTGATCTAAGGTGTCATATCGACTCTGCCAGGCGGTTTCGATTGCAATCTTGGTGGGTTTGAACTTGGCGAGCATATCAGCGACGACTTCTAGTTCTTTTTGTCGGCGATCGGTGGTGACATCGTCGGATTTTACATTGTACATATCTTGGTTGGGGTTGTTGAAATGCCAAGTACCCAACACCATAACTTTGGCTTTTTTTGCGGTTTGAGCTTGTGCTGTGAGGAAAGAGGGTGTACTCACCGCAAGTCCTAGTAGGACTACTAAGTAGATCGATTTCATAAGTAACAGTGGTTTGGTGATTGTAATGACTTCTTTAAAGTTAGGCTTAGCGAAGGAGTAAGGCGAGCGCTACAGGACGAAAGACGCTTTTCAGCTTCTCAATTGGGAAAATTTACTTGTGAAAACAGAAGGCATAACTAAAGTACTCTCGCTGGGGGAAACATAGAAACACCCTTGTTCCATCGAATTTTCCCTTCCATCCGTGTCAGAAAAAAGTGCAAAGTTTATCTGAAGCGAAGGCTAAAAGTTAGCAGGAAGTATTGGGTAAGCGTATTCCATCTCCTTTGCATCAAGAAATTGGTATCTCCGATGCGTTGAAGGCCCGTATATTGATTCAGCAGATCGAAACCACTAAGTGTAAGGGAGCCTTTCTCTGCTTGCAGAAAGAAATAACTGATATTGGCACTCAACAATGGAACGCTAACGGCCTCATCAAAGCTTCTGGCATTATAATTCACGATGTTGGCCCTGGCCTCAAAATTCCATTTCTGAGAGGGAGTATATCGCAGATTTCCAGTGTAGCTTGTATTCAGGTAGACATTATTTTGATCTTGTGCAATAGAGAATTTTGTTTCCGTTAGGCTAATAGCGGCGCTTAGTCGCAGGGCAAAAATGTCGTTCCTGCGGTTTTCTACAGCCACATCAAAGCTATGGGTGAAGTTGGTGTTGATGTTCTCTTTCTGGTTGATTAAGACGATGCTTCTATTCCAATTTTCATTGGAGGTAATATTCAGGTCGAGTCCCAAGCTTCGTATCGGGGTAGAAAAGTCCAGATAGGTGTTCAGATTCACGTCATTGTCTACATTGATGGGTTGACTTACCTTTACCAGGTCATCATTGATGCTTTGAGCCCATCTAATCTTATCCTTGGTATAATCCCCTCCAAGGCGAAAGGACACAGACGTAAAGGAAAACTGATCGAACAAAGTCCAACTGGTAGAAAGTCGATGCCTTTGTTCTGGGGTTAGATTTGGATTGCCTTGGATAACATTCAAAGGGTTTACCGCATTGCTCACCGGAATCAACTGGGTGACAGTAGGCATGTTAATATTGCTAGCATAATTGATATTTATGCGCCTGCCACTGCGGTATTCATTTCGATAACTGATAGTAGGTGTCCAGAAAAAGTAGGTCTCCTGCTGAAAGCTGGATTGATTAAGAAGCTTATCAAAGCTATTAACAACTGCCGTCAACTGCAGATTGAGTTGAGCTTTTTTCCCCACTCGATTTAGAGTAATGCTTGGCCAAACGAATCTTTGTCGAGTGTTGAATTCTGGGACCTCAATTTCCTCTAATTCACTCCGATCGTTTATAATCCCTTCACCACGATCTAATCCATTATCTTCTAAGCCTAACCTTGCTCCAATACCCAGCGACCAGGAAGGGTTGAGTTTTTGTAAAAGAGTGGGTTCTAGATAAAGGAATAGTCGATCTTCATCGTTGCTTTGAATTTGTTGAAGTAGTTGTTCGCTCTCAGGGTTGAAGAAGAGGGTACTATTTATCCAGTCTAGTTGATCGGCATTATCTTGGAAAGTACCCTGGAGTTCTGTCTTTAACTGTGTTCTATCCTCATTGAGTTTAGCGATGTAGGTTGCTCTTGACCATAGATATAGATTATCGGAGACGTCTTGGGTGGTATTATCTAGGGCATTGACCGCTTTTCCTTGACTTTGAGTTGTGGTAAGGGTTTCGGTGAAAATATTGCTGGTCCTAACATTAGCCCCTCCGTCAAAGACGAGTCTGTGTTGTTTATTAAAACTGTGGCGTAGGCCGAAGTTCAATTTGTGTGGTCGATCTGTGTCCGTCTCAGTGATATCCTGATTTTGTTCGAAAGTAATGTCAGAGAGGAAATTCTCGGAATAGACTTCTTCAACTAGGTCTTTAATTCGTCTATTCCCAAGGTAGCTAAGGAAGTAACGATTTTGACTACTGGGGTTATAGGAGAGGTTGAGTCCTCCCGCTAAGGCTTCATTAATGCCCTTATTGCTTAGTCCAAATTGCTGGTTGTCCTTGTTGGTGAAACCAAACTCATTGATGTTGTTATAGCTACCTAGTAGCGCATGTTGTGTTTTCTTGGTAAAACGGTAGATTTTCGCTTCCAGTCTATAGGTTTCTTCTGTACCTGCCCCTGCCGCAAGCTCACCAAAGTATCCCTTTTGATGATCTTCTTTAAGTTTGAGGTTAATGGTTTTCTCTCGAATCCCATCGTCTATACCTGAGAACAGAGCTTCTTCGGTTTTACGGTCGATAACCTGGACTTTACTCAAGGCCTTAGCTGGCAAGTTTTTGGTAGCCACTTTAGGGTCTTCGTCAAAGAATTCTTTGCCATCTACCAATACCTTTACCACTGCTTCTCCTTCCGCTTTAATATTCCCAGCATTATCTACCTCTACTCCTGGAAGTTGTTTCAGCACTTCTTCGGCTGCTGCTCCCGGTCTAGTTGTAAAAGCCCTTACGTCGAATTCCAGCGTATCATTTTTGAATTTAATAGGGATCAACTCAGCTTCCACTACAACCTCTTCCAAGGTGCTGGGAGGTAACTGCCGGTCGCCCAGGTCTTCTCCGGAAGGTAGAGGGATTTCTAGTAGATCATAGACCGTTTGCATACCCACATAAGAGAACTGGATCAAATAGCTCCCCGCTTTAATACTTTTGATCTGGTATTCCCCTCTAGCATTGGTAACACCGAAATACTTCAGAAGTGAGTCGCCCGGATTCAATAAGGCTACGGTAGCATAATTCAGGACTTGGTTATCCTGATCCAATACCCTCCCGCTAATGGTGTGTTGGCTAAATCCACTGCAGTACATTAGAATACTCAATCCAAATGCCAGAAAATGCTTTACCATACGGGCATTAGTTTTTGGATTTACTTACTGCCTTCTTTTCAGCAGCCCTAGTTTCCTTAAATTCCTTGGTTTTTTCCTCTACGATTTGGTCAAAATCTGCTTGGGATAACCTTCGCCCTTTGGTTACTCTACTCGTCAAATCTTCTGGTGGGTTTTCTAAATCCACCTTGGTAGCCAATAGAAAGACTTCATCGTTCTTCTCTAGGCCTAGAATAATTCCTGGCAGGCCATGGTAGTTGCCAGGACCTATAGAAACGGGGATCTGGGGACTGAACCAGGCGGTAAGCGTTTCATTTCCTACTTCAAGCTCAGCACCCATACATACATAGTCCAATACTTTTTTCTTTCTAGCGGTCAACTTCCATGCTTTGCTTTCATATCCCTTTTCTATCAAGAAACTTCGGGTCATAAACTCGACCTGTTCGAGCAGTTCCTTTTTGTTCAAATCGGTAAAGGTCTGCTTCACTTTCGGTTTTGGAGCTTTGTAGTAGTTGGCCTTCATGATCGCCTTTTTTAATTGTTCAGAGGCTACTTCTTTCTTAGACTGGTCTTCCTCGTACAAGGATTGACTTAATGTGAATGAAAGTTGGTGAACGGATTTCCCTTTCTTAGGTAGGTCTGCAATGTAGTTATCCCAGCGTGGGTCATCGTAAGCCCCCACCAACTGATAGTCGATGATCTGTTCGTAAGTAATGATGCCGCCAGATATATCTTGGGCAGATAGGCTGACAGGATAAGTCAAGAGCATTATCATGCTACCGAAAAGAAAACTTCCCAGGTGTTTCATGCCAAAGTATTTGGTAATACCTAAAGATATACAAGCCTGGGCTTAATTGAAGAGGTTCATAGTCTAATGTGTAGTAAAAGAAAGAGATTGGCAAATATGCAAACCCTAAGTTATACCCTGCCGGGACACCTAATCTCGAGATCTGCTAATGTAGGATCCTTGAATATATTACTCAGATGATGGGGATCTGAAAACCATCAGAAAATCTTCTCCTGAAACTTTTGGATAATACTTTCAATAGAGCCGGCAGCTTGCTTTTGGTATTCTAGGCAGTTTAGGCAGCCTAGATAGTTCTTTTCCTTGTACTGTTGCAATACACGAGGATAGCAATCGTGGTACTTTCTGGCTTCTTTGTAAATATCTGGGCCAAGCCAAAACTTATTTTGTTCCAGGATCAAATCCGCCTTCTGATAATCCAGGTAGACGATTTGCATCTTTTGCAAAAGATTGTCGTGAATATCGGGGTTCAGCTTCCCGTTTTCTAGCAAAGGTTTTAGTTCTGGGTGCACAAGGAGGTTATAGAGATTGTCAAGATTACGCGTATACTTAAAGCAATCCAAGACACCTTTGGCGGCTGGGGATACTTCACTGAAATCAACTAGATTGATAATGAATTCTTCTATCACTTTGAATAGTTGATTCTCGAAGGTGTACATGGAAGTCCAGCACTCGCCCAGCCGATTGATACGTTCTTTGGCAATTTCGATGTTGAGGGAGAGTTTGGCGCTTAGCTTTGAGACCTGTAACTTGATATCCTCAATCTTTTCAAAGTTCAACTTCAAGGTTCGTTGAATATCGAGATTTTGGAGAAATTGTAGAAAGTCATCAATAATCCTACTTAAGGTAGTAGAGGCTATTTCTTCAGTTAGGGTATTCTTTTGTTTATCACTTTTGTATTTATTGTATCTCGCCTCCAGGTGCGTGACCCGGATTCGGTAGCTATCCTCTCCGATTAAACCAATTAACTTATTGGTTTCCTGAAAGGCTTCCTCCAATCGAAATTTTGCTACATGCTTACGAATGGAAGTACAATATTGGTGCAAGTCGCTATCGCTTAGTTTTTTCGGGTTTAGTTTAACGGGGCCTATGACCTTCATTGCTTTAGGGTTAAAAGTGTGGCTGTTTTATCTAAAAGGGGAATAGCTTGACTACTGTGTTCAAGCTTCTAAAAGATAGTGTTCTTTCAGGCAGATAATGTCCAATTTATTCGTTCAAGCTTGGACACCTATCCTTCTTTTACTTAATCTATTTTGTGCCTGTTTCGTTACAACCCACTTTCTTCCGGGTAAAGCTTAGGCAGCAGTAGGGATAAATTATGATACTCCTGCGAGCAATGATGAAACATTTTAATACCGATTTCTTTGGGGAGGAGTTTGCGCTTTATAAAGGGTTTGTTCAAGAAAGAATTCAGCAGACCTTGCGCGAATCCGCCTATGCGATGTACCTGGTGACCAATCCAAAATCGACTGCGCATTTCCACGCCTTCTTCCGTAGTTCTCACGAAATGACACATCTCGGTACCCCAAACGCCTTTATCCGGAGCGCCTACCCTAGCACAGATCACGGTCTGCTCTTCAGGATGTAGTCGACTTTCGTCAAAACCAAAGTCGCCCGGCGACATGAAATCAATGAGTATTTTATCCTTTCCCACACCTACATCTTCGGTTACTAGATGAGTGCTTACATGCAATCGCTCCCGAAAAGTCTTGTCCTCATCATGATAATGTCCTTTGAAATCAGCAGAAATATCATAATGCATATCTGGATACCAAATCTGATACCTTGGGCCCTCTGCGGCATGCCACCAAAACCACCAATCAATCATTTCAATACTCACCCGTGGCATTTGAGTGAGTACCGAGACGTAAGTACTGCCGTCTGCTTCTCTCCGGAATCCATTTTCTCCGGTCAGATACCCCGGGGCTATAAGTTTATTGATTTGACTTCTAGGCAGAACCGAGGCTGGGTCCAACTCATGACCCTGTTCAAGAATGGCAGAATGTTCGCTGGGAATGGGAGCATTGGGTGATTGCAAATATTTTGTATAAGAAGTCATTGGCTTAGTATTATGGATTGATAGATCGGGTACGGATTCGCTGAATTAGCTTGAAGACTACACCAACTATTAAGGTGAGAAAGGCAAGCATGAGCAAGGGGAAGAGGTACAAATTAGGATGTAATGGCCCTGCGATCTTGCCTTCTACTCCGGCAAAAGGTTCCCGATCTTCCTCGCCCCCAAAAAGATCCGGATCTACGAAAACTTTCCACAATGGATCGTCTACAGTTTCCCCCCTGGGAAAATCTTGTAAGGCAGCTTTTAAGTCACTTACAATTCCAGGGTGTTTTAGCGCAAGGTCTACTGTCTCAGACGGGTCTTCGGCGGGCTTATACAATTCTGCTTCTCCATCATTCGGCAATACCAGTTTCCAGTCGTCCCGGAAATAGGCTTGGTTGAAACGAGAAACGGCAATAAAATCTTTAGACGGGGCTGGGGCTTCTCCTTTTAGGTATTGCCATTGACTGATTCCATCAGCAGCTGTATGGTCGAAGGAAGTGAATCCAATAGCCCTGGCCAAAGTAGGGAGGACATCATTCACTGTAACTCGGTGATCGATTGTTTGTTGTTGAAGAAATTTCGGGGCGTATATAAAGGCAGGTACCCGGAGCCCGCCTTCATAGGCTGTATTCTTACCTCCTTTCAACGGGCTATTGTCCGCTGCGCCGTTCACGACATTATCCCGAACAAATTCGAGGAAGGGAAAGGGAATGGGCTCGCCAAATATTTTAGTCAATCTCGCTAAAGGTTTTAAAACGGCATCCGGTGAGCCGGCCTTATTTTGGCCCCCATTATCACTCATAACCCATATGATCGTGTTCTCCAATTGACCAGACGCTTTTAAGGCCTCATAGATCCGTTGAATGCCATTGTCTACTTCTGTCACCATAGCTGCGTGGAGCCGTCTGTTTTCATTATCGAGGTGCTGATAGGTAGCTACGGTTTCGTCGGGTGCTTCATTCGGCATATGGGGAGCAGCATAGCATAGCTCTATGAAGAAAGGTTGAGCAGCTTTCTGGCCTTTGATAATCTTGATGGCTTCGGCTGTTAATAGATGGGTGGAGTATCCTTCCTCTCTAATGGTTTCCCCATTTCGCTGCCAATCTAATCCGCCTCCATGAATATGATCATAATGTCCTACTCCTCCTGTCAAATAGCCATAGAAGTGGTCAAATCCTCGGTTATAGGGCCAGTACTCTTTTTTGAAACGACCCAGATGCCATTTACCCACCAGATTGGTACTATACCCTTTCTCTTTAAAATATTGTGGCATGATTGTCTCAGATAAAGGCAAGCCCTTTACATTATTCTTTCCTAAAGGGTTGACAAAGCCTAAACGTACCGCAGCTTTACCGGTCATGAGTGCACTTCGAGTGGGCGAGCAGGCTGGATGAACGTAAAAGCGATTAAGTTCTACTCCCTCTTTTGCTAATCTATCCATTGTAGGGGTACGGATTTCACTTCCATGATAACTGACATCATTCCATCCCATGTCATCAATCACGATCAGCACGACATTCGGTAGTGTATCTGCCTTCGTCTCCTGCGCCATTAGTAAGCTGCCAATCCTGAGTATAAGTGCCATTACTAGCAAATAAGGTTTCATGTTGTATCGGATTTATTTAGACTGTATAATTTATTTAATAGTATTAAATATAATTTTAAAAAAAAACCAATGACATTAGATCTGTTGAATATACCGATGTAAGGTTTGCTCAAACAATTGCTGAAAGGATTGATCATCGCCGATCGGAATTCGGTTATTCATTTTGATAGAAATGAAACCGTGGATCAAACTGTGAAACCCTTGATATATCTGAAAGGCTTCCTCATCGGTTGTAATCTTTGGATTGATCGCTTTGATGGTATCCTGCATGATCTTGATATTGGGAAGGATGAGATCCAACTCTAGTTTCTTTTGCCGAAGATGAAACATCAAATCATACAATTCCTCGTGTTCTACTGAGAAATTCCAGAACTGCATGCCCATTTCAAAGAGTTTCTCCCGATTATCGCTGAATGTTCTGGCTTCGATAATCCTTAATTTTGTGCCAATAATGGTGGAGCCTCTTTGGCACAAGTGAAACAAGATGTCATCCTTATTTTCGAAGTAGTGGTAAATATTCGGTGGGGTGTAGCGCATAATCTGCGCAATTTTATTTACCGACACCATGCCCCAATTCTTCTTTTCCCGCATCAATTCAACTGCCGTATTCAAAACCGTCCGCTTAAAGTTCTCGATATCTTCTGCTCGTCTAATTTTGTTGAGCTTCATGTATGGTGTTAAATTATTTAATACTATTAAATGGATGCAATATACAGCGTGTTTTTTGAAATTCCTATTCCTGTTTTGGATTGTTGCTAGTGAAGGAGTAAGGTTGCCTGTGTACTTAGAGTAAGATCAAAGTAAGAAGGGGCAAGAAAATATTGTAGCTTAAGAAGGCAAGCGAGGCCTTGGACCCCGTTTGCCGATTCCTTGAGTTGGGCAAGTGATTTTGAAGGATCACCCCAAGCGTTATGCTGCCGCGTTAAAAGACTTCTGAAATCCCACGATGACGTATACGGATGCGATCAATGCCAGACCTATCCTCACCCAGTGCAATAGTACCCAAAGATTTAACCGATGAGCGGCTTCTTCGACCGTATAGCTTTGCTGAATAAAAGCAAGATTCGTCGGCAAATGGTATACCAGAGTGAGTGTGATGGATATTAGACTGGCATAGAGTGCTATCCTCCAAGATGTATTTGCCTTCTGATTCCCTTTGTTTAGGTAGATCGAGGCAATTATGCCGATAAAACCCGGTAGTAAAGTGAAGACTACGGTAGGAAGTAGCAACAGAAATGTGGTTTCAAATCCCTGCATAAATGCCATGGTTTCCATTCTTTGCCAGGCAACCGCATAAGTCAAACCAATATTGAGCACGTTACCGAAATAAGCGATGGACCCAATGACAGCAATGAAGCCAAATGTTCTTTTCATCATTCAAAGTTTTGCAATGTTAGAGATTCATTTACCCCTTAGACAGGAATAATCTCGATGTGCAAAGACTTTGAGCCCATTAATTTAACTGTAGTCGATTTTTCCAATTGACGTCATCCAATATTTGAAGCAAGAAGTTCTTTTTGGAGAAGTCTGTTTTATAACTATGGTCGCGATGCAACTCAACATACTTAATTGTGGATTCATCTACCAGGTAATTAGCGTCCTCTTCTAATTGTTGACGAAAAGTAGAGAACTCCTCTCGGTTGTAAAGTAGCTGCTTGGCATCAATGATGCCCGCTTCCACTGAAATGGTCACCTTCTTATGGCAGCGGCAAGGGTTGGTCTTGTCAATTAAACCACATTTTTTTTGCATGAAGTGACTAAGGTCTTTCCTTGCTTTGCTCAGCTTCATTCTGAAATTAGCTTTACTTAATGCCATAATCTCAGATCCAATGGTGTGATCTGCACCGAACATCTCCCCAATAATGAAGATCATTCGTTGTTGTTTGGTCAAGCAAAGCAACATGCCTGAAAGGCAGGTTAGGCGTAGCTCTCTGGTAATGGCTGCTTTTTCCTGCTTTTCGAACGCTGTTAGTTCCACGTTCGGTATGGCATCTAGTGCTGCTCCCAGTTCTTGAAAGTTGGCAGCAAATTGCTTAGCCGGTTTTTTCTGATCATTTAGAAAGTGATGGCGTACGATGCTATATGCCCAGGTACGAAAGGAACTATCAAAGTTGAATTTTCCGAGATTAGAAATGATCTTGATCAGCGCTTCTTGGCTTAGATCGGCTGCGTCATCTGGATTACCAACCATCTTCCAAGCTATGTTGTAGATATAGGGCTGATGCCGGCTAAGCAATTCGTTTAGCGCGCCTTTTTGGCCATCTAGAATTTTTTTGATGAGTTGTTTGTCAGATTCGTCCTGGTCGGCCAAGTTAGAAAAGGGATTCATATGAGCTTATTGATTGATGTGGCATCCTTATAGATTCATTCTTTGAACTGATGTGGTGCGGACTGAGGTTTAAATCAGTTCAGTAAGAACTCATCAAGGTAATATGGTATAGATAGTAAATTTTTTTCTAGCAAAATGAAATGTTTGCCTTGGATTTACTCATAATATAAGTGAAGTGGATAGAGAACTTGCCAGAGGTCTAGCATGCCATAAGAACCACAAAAAAATATCTTATGAATCGTAAGTTCCTATTTGCTATTCTTACTCTTTCCGTCTTGCCTAGTTGTGTGACCACGGAGCGAAGCCTGTTTGAATGCCCATTTGATCTTCTCCAAATCCGGCAGGACACCTACTACAGTGAGGATGAATCCAAACTTTTTCTTTCGGAATTTGAATCTTCTCTAAATGCACTCAATCAGAAGATCGTCGGAGGAAAAATACGATCTAAAGCCAGTGCTTCCCTGAAAGATGTACTGACTAAGTTTGAGTCGAAGGTCTTTGGCGGAGATTCCTTATTCATTAGCTATTACAATGGCTTAGCCAATAATATATGTATGCTTTGGCGACTTTACGAAGATCGTCCGGATGATAGGAATAGAGACAATCTCGAGCAATCGATTCGAGCCCTACAAGATTTTGTAACGAATTATTATGATGAGGAGCGACCATCCCAAGGAGCCGTCGAGGAGATCCAGGTTTTACTTAGCTCAATCAGAAAATTGAAATCCGGGTTACAGTCCTACATTTCCCGAGTTGACTACGCTAGAGCAGAAGAAATACGCCTGGAAAACCATAGTAGGAAGCTCTCTTATCTTGAACTAAAGCTAGAACAGTTGAACCCCGTAGACCTGAATCAGAATGATCTGCTTCTCATCACTGAAGTCAGAATGAAGTTTGACCCTTTGGCCAAGGAAATAGAAGCCGAAATCAATTGAAAACCTAAATCTCTACGACTTTATGAAATTACATTTGCTTTTGCTAGTCCAACTAGTGTTTTACAAGGGTGTATTTAGCCAAGAACCTGCTCTACCGGAGATTGATCAAGTTTGGCAGTACCTGAATGAAATCTCCGAATTGAAAGAAGAAATCTTAACCCATGGAGACCAAAATACAGCAAAGGATAAGGAGATCGCTAGACTGCAGTATTTGTATAAGCAAGCTGCCAAATCCATAGCGGAACTCAGTAAAATCAATCACAATTTGCAAGTGGAGATAGAATACAAGGAGGAGCGTATTGCTGATTTGGGGGAACACGGGCGAGCCAAGCAGGCCGAACTTGACAAGTTGAACCAGGAAAAGGATGATCTTCAAGACCTGATCCGAAGATTATGTAGAGAAATGGATCGGATTAAAGAGGAGTATACGGCTAGGAATGACCAGTTACTAACACGTATTCAAATCCTGAAGCGAGAAGCGGTGAAACAAAGAAAAGAGAGTCTACAAAAAAGTAATGTTGTATACATCAACGGTCTGAATCCGGTGATATCCAGCAGAAAGATCTCAAAACCCAAGACAATTTCGTTCCAGTTATATTACTATCCCTTGCACGATGAAGACATTGAAAAGGAAATGAAAGCTGAGGTCTCCATTCGTAAACTTAGAGAACAATCCTTCATGACGCACGCTGTAAATTTGGTCCGGGAGATTAATGAAGAAATAGTCGGTGGAGAGAAGATTAGAACGGTTTCTTACTCCAATCAAAATCAGAAAGTCGAGCGGATATTAACCACCAAATTCGAGAAGAACACGACCTATCGAATTTATGTCAAAATAAAAGGAGAAGAGATCGTTTCTAAGTCGTTTCAGTTCCGCTAGAAGACCCTCTTTAGTTGGACTCCAATATAAAACCTTTGCCATGGACATTCCGGATCTGGACGGAGGCGTCTTGCTCAAGGTATTTACGTAAGCGGAAGATAAATACATCCATGCTCTTACGACTGAATTCATCATGTGTACCCCAGATTTCTTTCAAGGCCTTTTTGCGAGAGAGCAGTTGATTTTTGTGTTCACACAGGAGTTGAAGCAATTTGCATTCTCTTTCAGTCAATATCTTTTGGTCGGTCGCGCTGATCAATCGTTGATTGGAAACATCTAACTGGAAATGTCCGATCTCAAAACTTTGTTGGGGAGTGGTGCTCCCCTTTCCTCGTTGAGAGCGGTGTATGATGGCTTGAATCCTGGCGATCAATAATTCCTCGTCGATAGGCTTGACGATGAAATCGTCACAACCCAGGCGGAAGCCTTTCAGCTTATCGACTTTTAAGGATTTTGCGGTGACAAACATAAAGGGGAGGTCGGGCTCGATGGTTTGGATCTCCTTAGCAATGGTGAATCCATCCTTGCCTGGCAACATGATATCTAGTAAGCAAACATCAAAGGTATGACGCTCCACGAGTTGTTGGATATTCTTTCCGTGCGTCATTAGTGTGACATCGAAGCTATTCATCTCCAGATATTCCTTGAGAATATAGCCAAATCCAGGATCGTCCTCTACCACAAGTATCTTATGCATAAGTCGGTGTTTCTGTTATGGGGATAGTTGGAAAACTAAGCTGGAATTGAGTACCAAGGCCGGCTTGACTGCTTACGTGAACTGCTCCTTCGTGGGCATCTACCATCTTTTTGACATAGCTCAGGCCTAAACCAAAGCCCTTGACATCATGAGAGTCGCCGGTTTCAGAGCGGTAGAAGGCGGAGAAGATTTGCCGCTGTACCTCTTTACTCATACCGATCCCATTGTCTTCAATAAATATGTTTAAAGTGGGCGTATTGCGGGTTCGAATGCTGATATGAGGCGCTTCGGGACTATACTTGATGGCATTATCTACGATGTTGTATAGGATGTTGAAGAAGTGGAGTTCATCTGCCTGGATTAACGAATCCTCTGCCTCCAGGTACAACTCTACGATGGCTCCTTTCTTTTCAATGATCAATTGTAGACTTTGAAGTACCTGTTCAATACTTTGGTGAACATCTATAGTTTTCAAATCGAGGGAGAAGTTTCCGGCATCAATCACGGCCATTTGCAAGATTTTATCTACCTGGTTTTCCAGTCTTTTACTTTCTTGATCGATTAGACTTGCATAGGCCTTGGTCTTTTGAAAGTCTGCTCCAGGTCCCATCCGATTGAGGGTACGCGCAGCGAGAGAGATGGTGGCGATTGGTGTTTTGAATTCGTGAGTTAGATTGTTGATAAAGGCGCTTTTCATTTCCGAAAGCTTCTTTTGCCGTCGAATAGTGACGAGGGTGTAGGTAAAAGCACCGATAAGCATCAAAATGAAAAGAATGGAACTTCCTATTGCTAGTCCTAGCTCTTTAAAAATGAAAAAAGACTTCCGTGGTAGGATGGAGTAGAAATGTAGATGCTCGCCGGTAGGTGAGGGATTTAGTTTGCCACATCCGCCTAGGCGGACGGTGTGCCCATCCATGATGTTGTCCTCTAGACTTAGATCGGTATACCACTTAAACCGATCGCTTTTGCAGCTAATCAAGCCATATTCAAAGCTCGCATTGAGGCCTTCGCTACGAAGCACTTCTTTGAACATTTGATCAAAGTGACTCAGGAATCGTTGCCGTTCATTTTCGTTCTGCCTTATCATCATGGCATCGATATTGTATCGACCCTCCATTTCGTCCTCATAGTACTGATTGACGACTTCCAGTAGTTGTTCCATGCGATCCGTGAGTTTTTCTTCTCTTTCATGGAAAACGCCTCTTAACCAGTTTAATTGAATAGCTACGAGCCCGATCAAGGCTGTTGCAGCAAGGGCACTGATGATCCATATGTGTGATGAACTAAACTTCATGTTTGATCTGCTTCATTTGCAATGGATATTCGGTCTTTGAACAAAGTCTTCTATAAAGACAGCTAAAAATGAAATTGTAGGCTTTCAATAGCCAGATATCTAAATATACAGTAAGAATCAGGCATTGGCTGAGCTATTAAGTTTTCATTAAGTCATTTAACTGCCCATTAGCCAGCTTTAAGAGATGGCTATCCCACGGTCATCTAAAATTCCACCAACTTGCTCACATATTTCATCACCCAGGGCTGTTTTCTAGCTCTCAAAATCAAGCAACATGAAAAGTCATTTTTTTTCATTCGGTCTTATGGTAATCCTTGCTTTTTTAGCCGTAACTCCTGTGGCAGCTCAGTCTTGCTCCGCACCTCCACGTGTGGATAAATCCACTTTAATTGGAGAATGGGAAGGAAGCTTTACCTACAACAACGAAATCATGCCTTTGCAGATCAAATTGGCGGATAAGAAGCAAGCTAAGCAGCTACGTGCTTTTACTGAGATTGATGCTTTGAACATTCCAAGTACAGAAATGGATGCCTGGATATGCAAATCAGGGGAATTACATATGAGAGTGGACCTAGCAGACAATAGAGTACTTAAGATGATCGGAACGCCGGACAATGGAAAAATCGTGGGAAGAGTAGTTTATTATGGTACGGATGGACAGATCGCAGCTAGAGAAGTATTTACCATGGCTCACCAAACCGCTAGCCTCTTTAAATAAAATTATCCAAAAGACGGGGGCGGAATACCTAAGAAATCACCTATCACCTCATTCTGCCCCTTCTTTATAGCCGACTAAATTCAACCCAATGAGACGATTTTACCTGACAGCTCTCCTCCTTTGTGTTTCCTCCCTACTACTAGCCCAGCGCCTAGCTACCATATCTGGAAGCGTAAAGGACGATCAAAGTGGAGAAGTTTTGCCCCTTGTAACTATTGTAGTGAAGGACGATAACGATCAATTTAAGGCTGGAACCTCAACCGATGAGAACGGCGCTTTCGAAATCAAAGTAGGCCCGGGAAAATATCTTTTGACTTACAGCTACGTGGGGTATAATCTGGCAGAGCAGCAGCTGGAGTTGATAGGGGATACAAGTCTTGAGGTCTCCCTGCAGGCCTTGGCTTTGGATATGGAGGAAGTGGTCGTTCAGGGAGAACGTAGTACCACGCAATACCTTGTGGACCGCAAAGTGATTAATGTAGGGAAAGATCTACAGTCCATTGGTGGAGATGCTAGCGAAGTATTGCAACAACTGGCCGAAGTGCAAACTACATCGGATGGAGAAGTGATGCTGAGGGGGAGCAACAATGTAAATATCCTCATTAACGGGAAACCTTCACCTCTATCTAGTGCGGAAGTGTTGCGTCAGATTTCGGCCCAAGAGATGGTCCAGGTGGAATTGATCACTACTCCCTCCGCTAAATACCAGGCGGATGGTCTAACGGGTATTATCAATATCATCACTAAACGCAAAAATGAATCTGGCTGGGTAGGCTCTTTCAATGGAAGAGCGAATACCAACAGTGCCTTCAACACTGGACTGCAATTAAATTACGGTGGGCCAAAGGTCAACCTAGGGCTCTCCGCCAATTATCGTGAATCTTGGAATCGAACTCAAAGAACGCGGGAACGCATCGGAGGAGATGCTCCTTATTCACAGACAGGATATACCGAGTTTGATGGTTTTGTCAAAAGCCTCAAAGGAAATGTAGATTGGTTTATAGATAGCAAAAATGAATTGTCTTTGTCCCTGGCCTTTACGGATAACTCTCATGATATCCCTGCCTTCGTCACAGGGCAAGAACTACAATCCGGCACCCAATGGATTCCTTTCGAATTTTCTACCGTGAACACGCACAAACATTTAACAGGAGAATACAACCTCAACTACCGAACCTTCTTTGCCGATAAAGACAACTTCCTAGAGTTTGATTTTCATCTTTCGGACAATCGCAATGCACTTCCCGCTACTTTCATGCTACCTGGAGACACTTCTCAGAACAATATCCAATACAACGCTCGCATTGCTAATTGGGCATTGGATCTGGAGCAACCGATCAGGTCGCTCGGGGTACAGCTGGAAGCGGGGGTATTGTGGACGAATAAGGCCATAGACAATAGTCAAGACTTCATTGCCGATTTGGGCGCGCCCGAAGTTTTCAATACCACCTTTTCCTACACCGAAAATATATTGGGCACCTATGGTCTACTGAAAAAGAGATGGTCAAAATGGCAAGTCCAGCTAGGCTTGCGCTGGGAATGGTACGAAAATGGCGGAGCGTTCACCACTACTCAAGCCTTCGCCGGGCAACGTTTTCAAAACTTGTTCCCATCGGCCCACTTGAACTACTTCTACAATGACAAACTCACTTTCAACCTAGCCTACAACCGCCGAATCTCACGCCCTAACCTATATCATGTCAATCCATTTACCAATTCCAATGATCGATTTTTTCAGCGGGCAGGCAATCCAAATTTACAACCTGAGTTTTCTCAAAATATAGAGTGGAGTGCTCGGCTGAGCGAAAAAATATGGTCCTTTACCCCCACCTTATTTTACCGAGCAAAGACCAATTTGCTGCTTTCCACCTATGTCTTCAGCGAAGAAGATCAGCGAACTTTCCAACGCTTTATCAATGAAGGGAGGAGTGATGCTTATGGTGTGGAAGGAGCCTTGGCCTTTTTCCCAAGCAGCTGGACGCGAACCACGATCAATCTCAACTATTACTTAGAGCATTTGAGTGATCTGGAAAATGATTTTGGCGCCAGTCGTTTAACACGATTTAATGTTACTGCCAATCAGCAGTTTACGATTGGCGAAAGATGGCGCTTGGACTTCCGTTGGTTCTACTGGGGCGATAATCGTACTCGTTTTAGCTTCTATGCTGCGCGTACGGCTTTAGATGTGGCAGCGAATGTAAAGATCCTGCGAAAGAAGGGAAGCCTGGGGCTAAGGATAACGGATATCTTCAACATCTACGAAGGCTTTAATGTATCGGATGGGCAGGGATTTAGAGAAGAAAGCTATCGAAAAGGTATCACCCGAGTTGCCTATCTCACCTTCACTTATCGGATTGAACAAGGAGAAAAGGGCAAGCGAAGGAATCGGAAGAAGCGCTCCTTCAACGAGCCTGGGGCGAGGGAGTAGGCTCTCCATCCACACTTCCGAAGTCTTTAAGACTTCGGAAGTG